>CAYVUJ010000037.1:0-9015 GCA_964454825.1 uncultured Lachnospiraceae bacterium
CGATGTACCCGAGGTCAAGCGCAATGTGTCCGATCAGCGGAATTTTTACCGTCATGGACAAGACGGCATACAATGATATGCCGATTGCCACCATTGCAATCTGCTTAGCTTTCATAATCATTTCCTCTCTTAATTATTGGTTATGTCGATACAAAAAAGATACAAGAGACCTTAAGGGGGAAGTTAATCCGAGAACAAAACGAAGGGAAACAAGATATGTGTGAACTTAAAATCTTTTATTGTTATGTGAAAGTCTTGCTGTCGGTCTCTTTTAATATATGTGGAGCGGCGGGTAGGATTTGAACCTACGACATATGATAGAAGTATTTGAAGAATACAATTGCTGTTAGCGACATTACATATCGCATTTTTCAAAGTCATTGATCTACCAACTGATCTACCGCCGCGTAGTGCACCCAGAGCAGGACTCGAACCTGCGACCTCGGCTTTACCAGAGCAAAAAGAATCTTGCAGTTAACCTCTTTTACAAGACGCATTGTACGCGCTCTATCCAACTGAGCTATCTGGGTATAACTAAATTGGTGGAATTGTGGGACGAATGGGAATTGAACCCATAAGCAAATATTTTTGCAGAATATTTTAAGTAACCTTGCTGTTCGTGCTCTCCACCCTTCGCACTTTGGTGCTGCTACCTACCGTCCCATATCAATAAGGGAAGTATGGGTAAGACAGCAATGAGATTTTCTTTGAATGTTTAGCTTTGCAGATAAACCGCCAGCATGGGTTGGGATGGTCGAAGTGCTTCGTAACCCTTTTTCCTGTGGCATTTACCATAAAAGTCACATCAAGCGAATCTATAATGCATCACCCTTTCAAAGTTAATTTTGAATCAGAACCACATTGCCTAAAAAGGTGTAATATGTCGTTCCGTTGATTTTGATCTGTATTGCATCTGAGTCTGAATAATCTTTCCAAGACTCAACCTTGCCCGAAACAACCGTGCCGTCGGGCAGTTTGATGATCGCTTCGTCAAACTTGTATGTAGTGTCGATAAGCTGAGTATTGCACCCAGCAAGGCAAACCACAGTCAGCAGAAGCGTTACCGCAAATAGCATACAAGCGACTCTCTTTTTCAACTTCATTACCTCCTCATAAACCTATAATTTTCATTTGACCATCATCATCAGTTATGACTTGCGGACGATAGAACGGTAAGCCCACATCGGCACAAATTACCTCAATCTCATCCAAAAGCGGAATCAGGAATTCCTCATCGACCGGAAAATCCGCAGCTTCTGCTTCGTCATACCCCATTGCGAACATCAGAAATGAGAGAAAAGCCTCACAAAGTTCAAACTCGCGCTCTGCAATTATCTCGATATCGGTTTCATCGGTTTCGTTACTTTCTGATATAGCTGCTGCTTCGTCGGTCATCGGAACGAAGTTTTCTACCATTTTGAAAAATTTTCGTGCTACCAAAGCACAATCACTTTCAGATATGGCGAATTCTTTTTCAAGAACTTCATTTCCAATCTCGACACTCAACTGCGGATACCCATTTTCTTCAGTTACGAAAATCTGCAAACCGGTTTCAACACCGTTATCAACGGATTCGGCAATAACATCGAGCGCATTACCGAGGCGAGCTTTGTGCTTTTGGAAGTAATTCCAAACCTCATCCGCGTTTACATAGATTTTCAGCACAGCTCACCTCATGCAATTACCGCAAGGACAACAGCTCTAACACCCTTTAGGAGCCACGCTGGAGCATAGAACAGATTCGCACAGATCTTACCAACCAAACACTGACCAGTTATGAACTCATCTTGCATTCGCTTGGCTGTGTAAAGCTTTGCCGTCAGGATGTTAAAAGCAAAATACAGGCAAATGAATATGATTTCCAAAATTTTAATCCACATAATACATTTCTCCTTTGGAAATTTACTTTCCATTCATGAACATTTGATGGAATACAGCAGAGTCAAGAAAAGCCCTGCCTCCAGCACACGCAGATGTGTCTCCGAAAATCCTCGTAACAGCTTTCGGGTTCATTACCACATACCGCCCAGTCGGATAACATCCGCTTAACTTTGCGGTAGAGTTGTGCTGATTCGGATGCTGTGTAGCTTCCATTACCGTGAAGCCTTGAGACATATGATCCTTACATTTGTCGCACGGTTCAAAATCAATGATTGCATACATCGGAGCCTTGATATCCTCGTGCTTTCTTCCGTCACCGATGCGTCCCATCAAGGCGATTCCGCCGCGTTCTTTGCCGCACCAAAAGCACACTGGAATAGTTGCATTTACGCCGTACCTCGGAGATAACTTTATACCATCCATATCATCACTCCTTATTTGTTCATTTTTTTGTATTAAAAAACACCGATAAGCAAATCGCTTTCGGTGACTTCTGGCAAACAAAAAGCACTGCCAAAAAACTTGGTAGTGCCTATGCTTTTATATTCAGTTTTACTTTGTGACTGGCACAAAAACTTCCGGTACAGTTACCGAAATGCAGATCCCATCCTCTGTGCCATCAATCGTGATAGCGGAAGTGTAACTCATAACCTTGCAATATCGTTGGATATCGTCTCCATAGATATCAAACACGATAAAGGTTGCTGTTACGCCACCGTGCTCCTCTTTGGGCACCAAACTTATGGGCTCAACCTTGCCATTACTATTTTGAGCTGCATTCATAAAGAATTCCAAAACCTCAATTAGCTTATCCATCTGGGGCTGATTGATGGCATAGTCTTCATCATCACGCAGATTCAAAATCGCACTGTAAAGTTGAGAGATGCGCTTTACATACTCAGCGTCTGTCAAACTATCACCTCATTCTTATATTTGATATAGTCGTCCTGCCATTTATCCTCATTAAATAACACTTTAGAAAACTTTCTTGTCGCGCCACCTAATATTCTAAACCTGAACGACCATTCTTTATACTTGTCTGATCCGTACTTTTTCTTAAATTCAGACTTAAAACCTTCGGTTTCAAAATCTTTCAATAGAGGGAAGTACAGTCCCTTTACGATATTATATATATCAATATCTTCACTCCCCTTACCATTGGCGATCACAGCATTTGCTTTAGAAACAAATTCTTCAACGGACAACAATGCGTTCAAGTCGCTTTTAGGTAAGGAGGACTTTTTGAAGAGAAAGCCGAAATTGTTCTCCATGCCATGAACCTCCATACAATTACATACGGAGATATTATAGCAGATTTTTTTGGGTTTGTCAATGAGGGATAGCCACTTCGTCACGAAATCAAAAACTTTTACTCAATAAAATCAGTGTTTTGTTGCTTTTTTGTTGTCGTCGAAGCAAGCGACTACCTCACTATGCACATAGGCTATCGAGCATTTGTCGCAGTCGAGCCTTATACCACGATAGCAGCAAACATCACACGAATGTCTGAAACACCTCAGAGCCTCGCGTTTAGAGTCGCATTCAAGTTGGCGTTCCACGCCAATCTGCTCAAACTTAGTCATACAAATCCTCCAATAACCTCGTTCATATTCATTGACAAAAATTTGGAGTGGGTTATGTGTCAAAAAGACCGCTTATACGGTCTTTTCAACAACCACCGTTTCTACCGCTTCAGCCGGAGCCGACTCAGCCTCGACCTTTTTTGCCGGGGTCGCGGCTTTTGCTTTTGTTGCTGAAACCTTTTCAGCAGAGATCATGCGGTACTCAAGGTCATACGCCTTATTGGTCACAATACGGTGCGCGACATCAAGCACAAGACGATGCATATAGGAGTTCTTAGCGACCGCGATGGACAGGGTTTTCTTGCCGCGTTTGGTGTAGCACATCAACAGGTACGCAACATCGTGATTATTCACACGATACACATTTTTGCCCTTACCGTTATCCTCAAAGAGAATACCGTCCAAAACCTGCTGGAGCTGCTTGCAGATAGCCGTATTGCTATCGGGTGTTTCACCCATTTCGATCTGACGGGCAAGGTCGTTCATGTAGAATGAGTCGCAGATTTTCTTGATCTGAGCCTTAGTCATTTTCAGCTCGGTTGCTGCTCTCATAGCGAGCAACTGGTTGAACCTCTCAACCGCATACTGCCATGTTACCGGCAGATTGCAAACCTTGCAGAACTTCACAAGGTCGATCTGTCGTGTCTTATCCTCGACGATTTCAAGGATGCCGCCTTCACTCTTCTTAGGGCGGTGAGCGATAACGAGATAGGAATGCTCAGCGATTGCAGACTTGATCGGACTTTCGGTCTTGGCGAGACGGGTGAAAACCTCAGTGCTTTTTGTCTCCGCATAGGAAGCCTCAGCTTCTTTCAATTCGCCCTCCACGCGAGTCATTGTGGCGAAATCGTTTGCTTTCAGTGCCGCATTGTATTCATCAATTTTTTTGACGACTTCATCATGCTGTTGACTGAGTAATTTCTTGATATCAGCCATTTTACAAAACCTCCAAATAGTTTTTATAGGCATAAGCCCATAAGAAAACACACCAACCGGCATCTCATAACTACCTGTTGGTGTGCTTGATTTATAGGTTTATACAAAGGCGGACTATGTCCGCCTTATAACTTCATTGCTCAAATCACGATCCGTTTAATCTCACAATACCAAACCTCGACAACAAGTTTTGACTTCCGTTGGAAACCTCCACCTCAACCCATTCAGCCCCTATCAGATCATCCTTGATAACCTGACGGTTGGTGGCATTATGGGGAATAGCCTTGGCTCGATAAAGTTCCAAAAAACTTCACGCTTATCAGCCGTTACACAAGCCGCGTTTAGGTTTAGCCGAATACCTGTTGCCATTTTCGCTATCTGACACGCTATGGGCTTAATTCCTCATAGCTTAACCGACGCCTTATGATTTGGGATAAGGTTCCCTTATGCTTGCGCATATGCCCTCAATCGCTACTCCGATTAGGTAGGAGTTTAAGGCGTAAAGCCTTTGGTACCGGAAGAGGGACTCAAACCCTCATGGCAACCTTGCGGTTTTGCCGCCAGTTTTTGAGACTGGTATGTCTGTCAGTTCCATCATTCCGGCGTTTCGGTGGCGGCGCGTTGCCGTTGCCGTCCGCTCTTATAGTCGCGGTGTTCGGTGGCGTACCTGTCGCGCCGCTCCCTATCGCCAAAAAGAAAAGCGGCACGCCGTAAAGCGTGCCGCCGTTATTCTGTTGTCTTTTATGCCTTGCGTGCGCTGTGCCTGTCTGCTTTGCGTGCCGCCGCTGTCGCTCTGACTTCCGCGCCATTGATAATATAGAGAAATTCGGGGGCGTTGTCAGTGAAGTATGCAAGGTACTTTTCGCGAATGTGTGTCAAATGTTCGTTGACCGTTGCAACGCTTTTAATGTTCAGCCTGTCGGCTGTCTGCCGTTGAGAGTAGCCGCGCCCGATAAGTGCCGCTATATCTTTTTGACGGGGGGTGAGCATAGCCGCCGCGCCTTTGAGTGCCGCGCCGAGCCTGTCGGCGGTTTCCGCGTCCATTTCGTCCGAGCCTGTCGGGGTGTATCTGTCGCCGTTTTTAATCAGTCGCGCCATATAAGAGCCGAGCGCAACAAGCGTGCCGCCGCTTTCCTCTATAAATTCGGTGCTTGTTTCGTACTGTGTCGCGGATCGCTGTGCCATAATGTAGGCGTTAATAGCAAGGTATCCGCTGTGGTACTGTTCGGATATGTCCGCGCCGTCCGCGATGGCGGTCAAAATGCCGTTGTACGCACATGAAAAAATGTCGTTACTGTCTGCGGACAGTCGCGCCATAATGTCGAGGATATACGCCGCGCCGCGTTGCTCTGCGCCGTTTGCGCCCGCCTTTGCGTTTGCGCCCGTCAATTCAAGCGCGATTCGTTGCTGTGTTTCCGTTCCGCCTGTCCGCGAAAGTGTCTTTTCCGCACTCCGCTTTGCGACAAGTAGCGCGCCGCGCAACACGCCGTAGGCGTTAATATTGCCGTTGTCGTCTGTCGTTGTCGGATAGACGCGGACTGTCACGCCGTCCGCAATGTTCTGCGCCGCCTGTTCGTGCGCTTGCTTTGCGTTGAGCGCGTCAAGGCGTGTTTCGGTGGTGTTGCCGTCTGCGGTGGTGATGATTACTGTGTACAACATATTGTACTCCCTTCTTAACGGCGTCGGTCGCCGTCGCCCGTTTTGTTCTGCGGCACGGGTAGCCGGTTAATATTGTATGTCGCGCCCGTTATGGGTGGACACTATGTATTATAGCACGGCTTTCCCGATTTGTCAATACAATTTTTTCGATTTTTGAAAAAATGTACTTGCCGCCTATATAGTCGGGGTGTTCGGTGGCAAACAATGCCCGAATACGCCGCCACCGCTACATTTTTGTATAAAGGCGATTTTTGCCCCGTTTTTCCGCCGTTCGTTGTCCTGTCTGCCGCCTATGTTACAATTCGGCACTATGTCACATAGGGGGGTGTTTTCCATATTCTGAGGGGCTACCCGTGCCAAGTTTAAGGCAAGTTGTTTCATCTCTCTCACACCCCTTATTTTTCAAGCCAGATCGCTGTTTCTTCGACCAGTAGTAGGAGAAATGGACACTTTTTCTCATCTATAATATAGTATGGAAGGCTCCAATCTGCCGAAAAGTATGGAGATTGCCATCTTAAAAAGAGAAATCAAAAAACATCAAAACAATTATAAAAAGTACTTGACAAATCGTTCCAAGTATGCTATAATAACATCGTAATCAAGACAATTATAAAGAGTACAAAAGGAGCATATAACCAGATGAACACCATTATTTCTATCGACTTCAATCAACTGAATAAGTACCGACAGATGCTCAACCAGACCGAGGCTGATAACCGAAGAAGACTTGCTGACGGAATGATCCTGCCAGCAGAAGGGGAGGTACATATCGAACTTGCAAATGAGCATACAGCCGAACCAATCAAGAGCATTGAAGACATTGACCGTATCTCCGGTTACTTGATTGCTAACGGTAGATACAGAGATAATATGCTTTTTATCGTTGGCATCAACTTTGGTCTTCGCGTGAGCGATTTGCTCCAATTGCGATTTTCACAGCTCATCAATGAAGACTGTACTTTTAAGACCACTTTTCCTGTTCTGGAGAAAAAGACTAAGAACACCAGAAAGGTTAAGCGTAATAGATACATCTCAATCAATGATGCAGTTATGGATGCCGTTACTCTTTATCTGCAACATACCAAGTGCAAGCTTGATGACTATATGTTCCGTAGCGAGAGTAACAGGGGAGGTAATCAGAATAAGCCTATGAGCAGAATGTCTGTTGACCGTATCCTAAAAGAGATTGCAGATACATTGTGTCTGGACAACAAGATGGCTACTCATACACTTCGTAAAACATTTGCCTACCATCAGATGCTGATGTCAAACAACGATCCTCGTAAGCTTCTCTTATTACAGAAGATCTTCGGACACTCATCCGCAGCACAGACACTCGACTACATCGGTATTACAACCGAAGAGATTGAAGATGCTTATATGAAACTCAACCTCGGTGGTCGTACACACTATCTCGTTGACAGCGTTATCACGGAGTCTTCACTGTATCCTGTAGCATAATCGCTTCAACATTGTTCCTTGACAATTGAATATTGAAATGCTGACAGTACATCATCTTGCTCGAACCCAACAACCGTAAACCGAGATACCTAACAATGTAGCTGGGTATCTCGTCCTTAGTATTACTATGGAACATAAAATTGTTTTTCCCGTTATATTCTTTGGGGGCAATTTTGAAAAAGCCCGATATTACGCGCTTTTTAAGCCCTCTTTTTCCAATTTTACAACCTGAAAGTTGTAAAACGGATTTTACCAACCTTTATTTTGATGCTAAAAGGAGGCATTGTATGGCGATAAAAGTATGCGACGCTATTATGGGATCCGGGAAGTCCAGTGCCGCTATTTCATATATGAACGAGCATCCCGACTGCAAGTTTATATACATAACCCCTTATCTTGAAGAGGCGGTTCGTATTCGTGACTCGTGTCCCGATCTTCATTTCAAAGAACCCAGCAATAAGTTGCCGGAGTTCGATTTTCGTAAATATAAACACACTGTAGAACTTATCAAGAATGGCGAGAACATTACCAGCACTCACAATATGTTCTTGCGGTACTCCGACGAGATGATCGACCTGATTCGTTCTGGTCATTATACCTTGATTATCGACGAGGCAGTTGAGATACTCCGACAGTCCACAATTTATAAGTCAGACATTCAACTGCTTGAGGATGCCGGTTGGGTTCATAACAACGGCAAGTTTGTTGAGGTAAACCCAACCTTTAATTATCAAGGCGGGATCATGAGCGACATCGTGAACTTGTCAAAAGGGAACCGACTTATCAATATGGAAGACAGCGATGGCAAGCCATATTACTACTGGATGTTTTCTCAAGAGATTCTTGAGGCGTTTGAGGATGTTTTTGTTCTTACTTATCTGTTTCGTGCACAGACAATGAAGTATTACTTCGACCTAAACAGGATGCCGTTTCAAATGATAGGTATTAAGCGCGACAGAATCGGAGGGTATCATTTCAGTGATATACCAGAGTATGTACCTGAGTACACAGCCACCTTATCATCTAAGATACATATTTTTGATAATGATAAGATCAACTCAATCGGCAACGATACGCACGCACTGTCATATAGTTGGTTTCAGAGAACGATTAAGGGTAATACGGAGATCAGAGAACAACTTCGTAAAAACGTTAACAATTTTTTTCTAAATTATAACCGTGGCAAACCGTCTGGAAACCGATTGTGGGCTACCTACAAAATAGCCGAAGGGATATTGCGCGGAAAGGGATATTACTACAATGATATTGCATTTAACGCCAAAGCGACCAATAACTTCCGTGACCGCGATGTCCTTGCTTACTGTGTGAATATATTTATGCAGCCGAATGAGAAGACCTATTTGATTAACAATGGAGTTCAGGTGCTCAAAGACGAGTATGCCCTCTCCGTGATGATCCAGTGGATCTGGCGATCCGAAATTCGTGACGGCAACGAGATCTGGTTTTATATCCCAAGCAAAAGAATTAAAACTCT
>CAYVUJ010000038.1:0-8977 GCA_964454825.1 uncultured Lachnospiraceae bacterium
CTCGGGGGGCGTGTCGGTGAAGGAGGTCAAGGCGCGTTGGGCGTTCGGACGGATACGTTGTGAGGATTTGGAGTTCGACGCGGACGGTGTGGCGGGCCTTGCAAATTACATCCTGGAGCAAGCCGAAATATGGTCAAAGCGGTGGTGCTGCTCACGCAACCTCGTCCGACCCGAGCCGGATGTGCGCGACGACCGGGTCACAGTGAGGGACGCATATACACTCGCGGACAGGAGCACATCACCTGCGAGGCTGTACGAGCTTGCCGGCAAGCTGTGGCCGGGGTATCAGCTGTCGAGCGTGCAGAGTCAGAATCTGAACGAGGTGAACGGCGGCGCATATTTCACACTGCGCCTGATCCGCACGAGTTCGAGGTATGCCGCGCCGGACTATGAATACTGGTCAACGGCGTGGCTGAAGCGCCAGAAGAAGGCGGACGACCGCGCCGATATCCGTGTCCGCGACGGCAGGAGCGGTGCAAGGCGGGTGAATGGTACACACTTGCACAAGGCACCTACCGGATCGGAGCGTGACCATGGCGAATAACACAGTTTCTGGGCGGGCAAAGTGTCCGTTCTTTCTCGGCGATCTCAATTGCGGGGTGCGGTGTGAGGGACTGACCGAGAACGAGACGCTGATCCTCGCCTTTGAAAACAACGACAGGAAGAAGCGCCATGAGGCATTTCACTGCTGTGATATGCACGGACACAAGGTGTGCCCGGTTTTTCGCGCGCTTATGGCTATAAAATACCCAGAGGAGGGTGCACACCTGCACGGGTAGGGTGCACACCTGCACGGGGAGAGCGGGAAAAGGTAACGGGTGCAGAAAAGAAAGTCAATATCGGGGAGAGGGAAACTCTCCCTCTTTTTCGTGTCGGAGTGCACACCTGTACAGTTGGTGCACACCTGCACAAGGGGTGGGGAGAAATCCTTTCCGGAATGTGATATGATGGTGGTGCAGAGAGGAAAGATGTCGCTTTTTATGCGGTGTACGGGGATATGGAGGGTTGGCTCTCTGCGAAAAAAGGCACACGGTAGGAGGGACAGAGTGGCGAGAGAGCGCAGATTTACGAGTCCGGCAAAGCTTCGCCGGGAGATCGAGGCATATTTTCGTTCGATATCGCGCACTGTCACTGTAACTGAGCGTGTTCCGACCGGAGAGCTTGACCGGTACGGTCATCCGCTCTTTTCCGAGGAGCCGGTGAAAAACGACGCCGGGGAGGTGATCCTTCGCCTGGAGTATGTGATCGCCCCGCGCATGACGGCGTTGAGGCTTCATCTCGGGATCAGCGCGGCGACGTGGGGGCGTTATGCCTCCGGCGAGATGGGGCGCGACGATGCCGAGCGCGCTGAGTTCATCCGCGTATGCGAACAGGCACGCGATCGGATCGAGGACTGGCTTCGCGGGGAAAAGCTGACGCGCACAAAGGGACTTGCAGGTGTTCTCCACGAGCTGGAGGTCAACTACGGAGACAAATGCGAGCGCAGGATAACCGTGGAGAACTCATCTCCTATGCCGCTCTCGGAGGTGGAGGCGGTACTTCGGGAGATCGGCGTGCCTGGTATGGGTGAGAGCGGAGAGGGAGCCGGAGCGGCAGATGCGAGAGAGTAATACAGGCTCAAACGGATACACTCAAACGCAGCTCCGGGCGATGAGTCGGTATGCCGAGCTAAAGCGGACATCGAACGAGGCGTTTTTGCCGCTGTTTTTCGTTCGCTCCCGATGGTTGGTTTTGATGGGCGGCGGTGGTTCGGGCAAGAGCAATTTTGCGGCGAGGAAGATCGTGGAGCGCTGTGTGGGCGAAGCGGGACACCGGATACTTGTGACACGCAAGTTTTTCAATTCGCTGAGGCTGTCCTGCTATGCGCTTTTGTGCGATCAGATACAGACGTATTACCCGGACTGCGGTGCCGTGATGACCGTGTCTCCTATGCGCATCACCTTTCCGAACGGCTCGGTGATATTATTTGCCGGCCTTGACGATGTGGAGAAGCTCAAATCCATACACCACATCACCTCGGTATGGGTGGAGGAGGCGAGCGAATGTGCGGAGCGAGACGTGGATCAGCTCAACATTCGTCTGCGCGATAAGTCACCGTACTACAAGCAGATCATTGTGACCTTCAACCCGGTTTCGGTGACACACTGGCTGAAAGCGAGGTTCTTCGACCGCACCGCCGAAAATGTTGTTACCTCCCGGACGACCTACAAGGACAACCGATTCCTGCCCGCCGAGTACGGCGAGGAGCTGGAGAGGTACCGTGAGATCGATCCGTACTACTACGCGGTATACTGTCTCGGAGAGTGGGGTGTGCTCGGGCGCACGGTGTTCTCCGCGCTTGCGGTGAGTGAACGGCTGAGCGCGCTCGCAGACGAAAAGCCCAGAACAGGGATATATTCGTACGTCGCCGAGGAGGGTGAGAAGCCCAGGGAGCGGCACTTCATTGCCTCATCCGACGAGGATGCTCCGGTGAGGATATACGTACCGCCTGAGAGGGGGCGTGTATATGCGATCGGCGCGGACACTGCCGGTACCGGATCGGATTGTTTTGCCGCACAGCTTCTCGACTGTGAGACAAACGAACAGTGCGCGGTGATCCACATGCGCACAGGTGAAACGGAGTTTCTCTGTCAGCTGTGGTGTCTGGCTGCGGAATATAATTTCCCGCTTCTTGCAGTCGAGGCGAACTTCAGCACGTATGTGATCAACAAGCTTTCGGAGTGGCGTTACCCGCGTCAATACGTACGGCGCAGCGAGGATACATACACCCACAAACCGAAAAAGTCATACGGATTTTTGACGACGCAGAGAAACCGCAACGAGATCATTGCGGCGCTTGTCGCTCTGATGGAGGGGGACGGCGGGTATACTCTGATCCACGACCGTTCGACGCTCGAGGAGATGCTGACATTTGTCCGCAATGAAAACTGGCGCGCCGAGGCGGAGGCCGGGGCGCACGACGATCTTATTATGGCTCTGGCAATTGCACTGCGGGCAAAGGAACAGGTGCATTTGCCCACGGTGTCGGACGCGCATCCTCGCGTTAAGTGGAGCGCCGACATGTGGGAGGACTACAACAGCGCGAGTGCTGTTGACAAGGAATATTTGCTTGAAAAATGGGGCATCCCCGAGGGGATGTGAGGAGGTATAAATGCCGCATGAAAACAGAATGAGCGCCGACTTGCGATCCCGGCTTGACGAGTGGAAACGCAAATATGAGAGTGCCTGCGCGCAGTACGCTGCCGAGCTTAGCTCGATGGATGAGCGCGAGAAATGGTATCGCGGAGATCAGGTGCGTATTCCCATCTTCAAGGGGGACACGGTGACGGGCGAACGCGGCAGGGACATTCCCCACTGCCGCAACATCTGCGCGGAGATGATCGAGGATCAGGTGGACACGGTGATCCCGATGCCGAAGGTGACGGCGCGGAGAAAGCAGGATGAGGAGAGGGCACGGCTCATTGAGAACATGCTTAGAAACAAGATCGATCTGCTCCCGTTCGAGCGTCTCAACGACCTGATGGAGCGTGTAGTGCCGATTCAGGGCGGTGGCGCGTACCTCGTGGAATGGGACAGTACTGTGGGCACGAGGGGCGTGATGGGCGAGCTGTGTGTGACGCCTGTTCATCCGAAGAGTCTGATCCCGCAGCCGGGTGTTGTCACCTCGATCGAGGATATGGACTATGTATTTCTCCGCACACCGTCGACGCGCTCGGCTGTCGAGCGGCGCTTCGGCGTTGTACTCGGAGAGGATGTGCACGAGGATGAGCCGGATATCCGCAGCGCTTACGGCGCAAAAAGCGAAACAGAGCTTGTGACGGTGGTTACAGCGTACTATCGCAGCGCCGACGCAGACAAACCGGGAATCGGTAAATTCTCATGGTGCGTCGACACTGTGCTCGAGGATTTTGAGGACTATCAGGCGCGCAGGCTTCGGCGCTGTGCAAAGTGCGGTGCACCCGAGGGTGTTCGCTTCGGTTCTCCGAATGCGCCGAGCGCCGATCTTGCCTCGGCATTGAATTACGTCGGTGGGCCGGACATGGCGCCTCCTTTGGCCGGGGACTTTAACGAAGGAGGGGGCATAGGCGCACAAGGTATAACCGGGCAGGCGTTCGGGCTTTCCCGCTATGACAAGGGCGAGGATGGGGTATGTCCCGTATGCGGCTCGGGTGAGTTTATAAGTGCCGACGAAGAGTATGAGGAGATATGGGAGCCTGTTATGGCTGCCGACGCTCTCATCCCCGGACCGCATGTGGAGGAGGTGGCGCACCTTGGTGAGGACGGGAGTAAGATCCAAACGGCGGAGCTTGTGCCGACTAAGGTCCGGTACTACAAGCCGTCAAAATATCCTGTGATACTTCACCGGAACGTATCGGTTTTCGGGCAGCTCCTCGGGGACAGCGATATCGACAAGCTGAAAAGCTATCAGAATGCGATCAACTGTGTGGAGCGTGAGATCATCGAGAAGCTGATGCACGGCGGCTCCTTCGGGACGATTCCGTCGAATGTGCAGTTTACCGAAGAAGGCGGATTCAAGATAGTACGTCTCAGCGACCCTGCCGATCTTGCGTGTATCAGCACCCATACGATGGAGGTCGGCGTGGCGCAGGATCAGGCGTACCTGGATTCGCTCTACAAGGAGGCGCAGCAGGCCATCGGTGTTACCGATGCTTTCCTCGGGCGGCACGACCCGACCGCGACCTCAGGAAGGGCGAAGGAGTTTTCCGCCAAGCAGGCGGCGGGGCGGCTTGAGTCAAAGCTTGCCATGAAGCGCTCGGCGTTCGCCGATCTGTATGAGCTCATGTTTAAATTTGTGCTGGCGTACGCGGACGAGCCGTTTCCCGTGCTTTCAAAGGACGTGAACGGAAATGCGGTATATGACAGCTTCAGTCGCTATGATTTCCTCGAGCAGGACGAACTCACGGGCGAGTGGTACTGGAACGACGCGTTCCTGTTTGACTGCGACTCAGCGTCTCAGCTCGCCGCCGACCGTGAGGCGATGTGGCAGGAGCTTCGCATGAATTTACAGACAGGCGCGTTCGGCAACGTTTCCGATCCTGCGACGCTCGTTATGTTCTGGGCGATGATGGAGGAGCAGCACTACCCCGGGGCGGGGCAGATCAAGGCGCGCTTTGAGGAGCAGCTCGCCGAAGTGCAGGCTGCACAGGAAGTGCAATCTGCACAAGAAGTGCAGGCTGCACAGGACATGCAGAATGCGGCGGCGGGACAGGCGATGCCGGAGCAGGCAATGGCAGGTCAGATGATGCCGGAGCAGATATGAAGCCCGCATGGGTTTTATATAAAAACTTTCGAGGAAGGAGGCAGAGAGAATGGCTGAAAAGAAAGGTTCCTACGCCGGTTCAATTCCGAACACCGGAGCGGCGCATGTTAAGGCACCATTCCCGGCGCAGAGCGCAAAGAAAGGAACGGTGCACAAGGGTAACGACCTGAGAAACGGTAAGGGGAAGTGAGCTTGCCCGGATGTGCTTTGCCTTCGGGGCTCAGAGTCCCATTCGGACGGCAGGCGCGGTAAAATCAAAGCAAGGAGGAAGATATGGACATTGATTACAACGAGCTGTTCGGGCTTGACGGTGCCGACGGAGAAGTATCCGACGAAAACACGGATGCGGACGTGGAAGAGTCTGGGGAGGGTGGCACAGAGGTGAGCGAACAGAGCACAGACGTCTCGGATGACGGTAATGCTACGGCGGATGACGCTGCGACGGATGCGGATTCTGACATTATGAACCGAGACGTCGGAGAGGGCGATGAGGCGGACGTACAGGAGGACAAAGCGGCAGAGAGCGAATCTCCCCGCGGCGGGCGCTCTCGAACGTCCGAGGATAGCGCCGAGGCTCAGTTGAAAGCAGAACTTGAGGCTGAGAGGCTGCGACATAAGGGTGAGATGGACGCTCTTGTCAAGTCGCTCGGATTGAAGGATGCAAACGGCAAGCCGATCGAGAGCCGCGAGGCGCTTGACACATACAACCGTACTCAGCGTGCCGACGAGGCGAGATCTCGGCTCAGACGTGCTGGCGTGGATGTGGAGGCGCTCGAGGAGCTTGTCTCTGAGAATCCTGAGGTCAAGGCGGCGCGCGCCGTCGTGGCCGAGGCTGAGAGAGAAAAAGCAAGAGCGGCCGAGGTTCGTCAGAGAGCGGCGTTCGATGAGGAGATACGAAAGGTCGGGGAGATCGATCCCACAGTGAAGAGCGTGGAGGATCTGCGTGCCAAGCCGTACTTCGGTGATGTATACCGCATGGTCGAACGCGGATATTCAATATCCGACGCCGTACGGCTTGCGACATACGATGAGAACATACGCCGTGTTGCCGAGGGGAGCGCAAAGAGTGCCGCAGCAAAAGCCGCATCCAAAGCACATCTTGTTCCCACATCAAGCCGCGGACAGGGAGCGCTGACGGTGCCGGCCGCCATCATGAATCAGTACCGTTTGTTCTGTCCCGACGCGACCGATGCGGAAATTCAAAAAATGTTCAACGATGATCAGAAACGTATGAGAAAATAATGCTCTCAGAGCAAGGAGAGCAGGGGAGGTAAAATGGCATTTATCATGTATCAGCATAACCGGCCGGGTGTTGCGCCGGTCGTTCATTCACTCCGTGGCGCGGCGTCTACGACCTTTCACATCGGCGACGCGCTTGTGCTTGCGAGTGGAGTGCTGTCCAAGGCAACAGGCGCGGTGACGCCGGAGTACATCTGCGTTGCAGAGATCACCACGCCGACAGGAGGCGGTGAGATTCCGGTGGTCGCTGTGGAAAAGGATGCGGTATACGAGACCACCCGTGCGGTGGCCGCTTCGGCCTCGGACATAGGCACCAAGTACACCATTCACACAGATGGCGCGCAGATCACGGCAACGTCGACAAGCGGTACCGTTAAGGTGGTCGCGTCCGACGGACTGTCGGTTGGCTCGCGCGTACTCGTCAAATTCTGATAAGGGAGGAACAAATATTGGCTAACATCACATTTTCCGAGGACTCCGGGGTTGTCGATTCGATTTACGGCAACTCTCAGGCGCCGATTCGCTCGTTCATTGAAAAACGTGCGGAGGCTTTTGAGGACAGATCGATGATCCCGCTCCTCTTCGCACAGGAAAAATCAACTCATTGGAAAGAAAAGTACGGCTCCATGACCGCAATGGACGGCTTCAAGGCTGTCGGTAAGGGCGGGGCCGTACCTACAGCCGGAATGCAGGAAAGCTATTCGCAGGAGATCGAGAACGTCACCTGGAAGAATTCGTTTTCCATCGAGCGTGAGCTCATGGAGGATGCGGTTCTCTTCGATCTGAAGAAAAAGCCGCAGGCATTTACCGACGGCTATTACCGCACCCGTGAGGAGTTTGCCTCCCGTCTGTTCGGAGAGGCGATCGCGAATGCAAAGGCATCGCCCGCTTCGAGCTTCACCGTGGATACCGCCGTTATTTCACTCAAGAGTGCGGACGGCGTAAATCTCTTCTCAAAGGCTCATCCGAGAAAGACCAAGCCGAGCCAAACGCAGTCTAACTGGTTTTCGGATTCGTTCTCCGCCGATGCGCTTGCCGCCGCCGAGACGGCAATGCAGAACTTCACGGGGGATGCGGGCGAGCTCCTGAACGTCGTCCCGGACACCATTCTCATTCCGAACGACTACTCGCTCAAGAAGGCGGTCTTTGCCGCAATCGGTGCGGACAAGGACCCCGCGACCGCAAACAACGGCTTCAACTATCTGTTCGGACGATGGAATGTCATTGTCGATCCGTATCTGAACCGCTTCATCACCGCAAGCACTTCTCCCTGGGTACTGCTTTCCTCGCAGTATAACAAGGATTACGGCGGGGCGATCTTCCAGGACCGCTCGCCACTTGATGTGCGCTCGTACCTTGACGAGGCCACGCATGCGAACGTATGGATCGGATATGCGCGTTTTGCGGCGGGCTTCAACGACTGGCGATTCGCCGCAGTCGGCGGCATGACCGGCGGTACCACGCTTATCTCGACATCTTCGTCGTGATCGGCCAAAACATATACTGCATATTTCCCTCGGGCGGACATCTCGTCCGGGGGAAATGTCATAGGGGGATCTGATTATGACAATAACCGAGCTTTTTGAGTATATCGACGAGGTGAAGCCGAACGCCTTTTCCGATGCCGTCAAGCTCCGTTGGCTGAGCGAAGTTGAGGGGATGATCCAAAGCGAGATTCTTCTGTTGTCCGGCGCGGATATACTTTCTTATGCTTCTGTCCGTGCGGTAAAGACGGTGACTGTCACTGTGAGCTCCGACGGCGTTGCAAAGGTGAACGTCCGGGACGACTGCGGCACGTGCGTTCTGAATCTCACAGAGACAGAGCTTTCACCCGGCAAAACGGTGAAATTCAAAATGACCGATACTGACACCGGGAATGAAAAGACGGTCACCGTTGAAAGAAACGTCACCCCGCCATCGGTGACTGTAAGGGTGGGTAACGGTACGCCGGTGACTGTCACGGCCGGATCAAGTGTAAGCGAGAGCGGATATACCCATATCGAGCTTCTCGTCCCCGCGCCGTATTGCCGGATATACTATGCCTACCTCGAGGCGATGGTCGACTATCAGGAGGGCGAATACAGTCTCTATGCGAACAGCGTGGAGCGTTTTAACCGTTTCTGGAACGAATACGCCGCATGGGTCGGCGAGCATATAAAGCCTGCACTCGGACATGCGTGTGATGTCGGGTACTATATCTCCGCATATGCTATCGCTGTCAAGCACGGATACGAAGGCACAGAGGAGGAGTGGGCGGAACTGATTATCAGAGCCGGAGAGAACGCCGCGCTCGCCAAAGCAAGCGCAGTTGACGCGGCTCGGAGTTCCTCGGCGGCTTCGGCTTCGGCACTTCAGGCGGCGGCGTCTGCCTCCGGAGCGGCTTCGTACAGCAATGCGGCTCAGTCGAGCGCAGCTCTGTCTTTGCAGAGTAAGGAAAACGCACAGACGGCGGCGGCA
>CAYVUJ010000039.1:0-5190 GCA_964454825.1 uncultured Lachnospiraceae bacterium
GCAGCCTTGAAGCGGTAGACGAAATCGCTCTCGGTCAGCATATGTGTCGCGGGGATCATCACCGCGCCGAGCTTATGCAGCGCGATCGCGGCAAACCAATATTCATAGTGCCGTTTGAGCACGAGCATCACGCGGTCGCCGCGGGCGATCCCGGCGTCCTTCAGCACGTTTGCCAGACGGTTACTCTCGCGGCGGATATCCTCAAAGGTAAAGATATGCTCCTCGTTTTCGGTATTGCACCATACAATGGCTGTTTTGTCCGGCGTTTGCGATGCGATCTCGTCGACAACGTCGTAGCCGAAGTTGAAGTCCTCACCGTAGTTTAAAGTAAGGCTCACAAGATTCCCGTGTTCATCGGTGATCTCAGTGCAGAATTTTGTGTAAATGCTCATATCTGACCCTCGATAGCGCTCTCAGCGCCGATGCGGCGGAAGCGCTCATAACGCCTGCCGATGAGCTCAACGTCGCCCGAAAGCTCATTTATCTCCTCGGACAGCATAGCGCGGATGCTGTCATAGAACTCCTTTTTCCCGATATCCTCCTCCGGGATGATGCGCTCGATCACGCCGAGGCTTTTTGCGTCCTCGGCGGTCAGCTTGAGGCTCGCCGCCGCACTCTCGGCCTTTGCCGCATCCTTCCAGAGGATGCTGGCGCAGCCCTCGGGGGAGATCACCGAATACACGGCGTTCTCAAGCATCCAGACGCGGTCCGCGACACTGAGCGCAAGTGCACCGCCGCTTCCTCCCTCTCCGATCAGGATGGAAATGATCGGCACGCAAAGCGTGGACATTTCCATCAAATTCTCCGCGATCGCCTGGCCCTGCCCGCGCTCCTCGGCGCCGATGCCGCAGTACGCGCCGGAAGTATCGACAAAGCACACTATCGGCCTGCCGAATTTCTCCGCCTGCCGCATGAGCCGCAGCGCCTTGCGGTATCCCTCCGGGTGCGGCGCGCCGAAGTTGCGGTAGGCGCGCTCCTTTGCGGTGTGGCCCTTCTCTATTGCGATCACAGTGACCGGGTTGTCGTTCAGTCTGGCGATCCCGCCGACGATGGCGGTATCGTCCGCAAAAAAGCGGTCTCCGTGAAATTCGATGAATCTTTTGAAAATGTTCTTTATGTAGTCGAGACCGGTCGGCCTGCCGTTGTCACGGGCAAGGCGGACGCGCTCGTATGGCAGCGTATCCATAATAAAATCCTCCCTTTGCAAAGCAAAGGTTTCCTTTCTCTGTGGGATAAAAGCAGGGCGAGGCACGAGGCGCCCGACTCAAGGCTGACGGTTCTGCCATCAGCGCCTGGGCACGCCCGGGCGCATAGGCAATGCGAATCAGTCCTCGGCGCTGTGCGCTGTGCTGTGTATTTTCAGAAGCTCGGTGAGGAGTTTTCTCTGCTTCGAGCGGATGACGATGCCATCGATGAAGCCGTGCTCAAGGACAAACTCCGATTTCTGGAACTTGCCGGGCAGCGATTTTTTTGTAGTCTGCTCGATAACTCTCGCTCCGGCAAAGCCGACTGTCGCGCCCGGCTCCGCCAGAATAATATCTGCCTCCATCGCAAAGCTTGCCGTAACTCCACCGGTCGTCGGATCTGTCAGCACCGCAAGGTAGAGAAGCCCCGCGTCGCTGTGACGCTTCACCGCGCCGCTTGTTTTCGCCATCTGCATCAGAGACAAAAGTCCCTCCTGCATCCGCGCACCACCGGAAACAGTGAAGCCCACCACCGGCAGACGTCGCTCGGTCGCGTATTCAAAGAGAAGCGTTATCTTCTCCCCGACAACGCTTCCCATGCTTCCCATCATAAAAGCGGATTCCATGACAAAGAGGCAGCACCGTTGTCCCCCGATCACTGCCGTGCCGCAGACGACAGCCTCATCCTCACCGCTTGCGGTCCGGGCAGTCTCGAGTTTATCGCTGTAGCCGGGAAAGGAGAGTGCATTCAGGGAGCGCATGTTGCGGTACAGCTCCGAAAAGCTGTCCTTATCCACGAGCATCCTTATGCGCTGGCGCGCCTTCATGCGAAAATGGTATCCGCACTGGCAGACAAGGTTGTCCGCCCACAGGCGGCTGAGGGGGATATCCTTATGACAGTTGGGACAGTTCTTTTCCGGCTCACCGTCATCCTGTTGGACAGCGGCACTGCGTCCGCCCTCCTCAAGCTGATTTTTCGGTTTTAAAAAGTTGATCAGTGCCATTATAAGTCACCTGTTTCCCATAAATGTAAGATCGTAATTTCCGGAGGAAAAACGCTCATCCTCCACAATACGGAGTTGTTCCCCGATGTTTGTCGGTATGCCCTCGATGACAAGCTCGCAGAGCGCCGCGCGCATCTTGCGCAGGCTCTCCTCCCGTGTTTTGGCATAGACGATGAGCTTCCCGAGAAGCGGATCGTAATACGGTGAGACCATTGTCCCTGCGATGAGGGCGGTGTCAAAACGCACCGAGGGACCGCCCGGAACATGGAGCATCTCGAGCTTTCCGCAGCCGGCAGCGTTGATGCGGCACTCTATCGCCGAGCCTTCAAGCAGCACGTCCTCCTGAGTGAAATTCAGCGCGACGCCCGCAGCAATGCGTATCTGCCACTTCACAAGGTCGATCCCGCTGAGCATCTCCGTCACGGTATGCTCCACCTGCAAGCGCACGTTCATCTCCATAAACCAGAAGTTCCCGTCCGTATCCAGAAGGAATTCGAGCGTTCCCGCGCCGACATATCCGAGCTTTTTGACCGCATCCACGGCGAGTGCAATGATCCTTCGGCGCTCGGCCTCGCCGATACCGGGCGAGGGGCTCTCCTCGAGCAGCTTCTGATTGCGCCTTTGCAGCGAGCAGTCGCGCTCGCCGAGGCAGACGGCGTTCCCGTATTCGTCGGCGAGGATCTGAAGCTCGACATGGCGCGCGGGGAAAATGTACTTCTCGAGGTAGACGCTGGAATCACCGAATGCGCTGAGCGCTTCGGAGCTTGCCTGCATGTACGCGTCCGCCAATTCGTCGGGGGACCGGACAAGACGTATCCCGCGTCCTCCGCCGCCGAGGCACGCCTTCAGCATTACCGGATAGCCGAGCTCTTCGGCGGCGAGTGCAGCGCTCTCGACAGAATCGAGCGCCTTTGTTCCGGGAATAACCGAGAGTGCGGTCTGGCCGATCAGCTCCTTGAGCGTACTCTTGTCGCTAAGGCGCTCCATGCTGTCGGGATCGGGGCCGATGAAGGCGATGCCGTTCTTCCGGCACAACCGCGCAAAGTGCGCATTCTCCGAGAGAAAGCCATAGCCCGGGTGAATCGCCTGTGCTCCCGTCAGGATGGCGGCACTGATGATCTGTTTTTCGTTCAGATAGCTCTGAGACGCCTCCGGCCCTCCGATGCAGCAGCTCTGATCCGCCAGCGCCACGTGCAGTGCGTTTCGGTCAGCCTCGGAATACACCGCGACCGTGGAAACGCCCATTTCCTTGCAGGCACGTATGATCCTCACCGCGATCTCGCCGCGGTTGGCTATCAGTATCTTTGAGAACATACGCTAATCCTCCATAAGTGCGAAGGAAAAATCCGCGCTCGCGCAGAGCCTTTCGCCGACAGACACCGTCCCCTTTGCAAAATAGAACGGATGCTTTGCCCGGTCGATGTGACAACACGCTGTGACAGTGTCTCCGGGACGGACCGGGGAGCGGAATTTCACGTTATTCATACCCGTATACATCGGGATCGTGCTCTCAGTGATCTTGTCTCTGAGAAGGATACACGCCGACTGGGCGAGTATCTCGCACAGAATGACACCGGGGACAGTCGGATTGTCCGGAAAATGTCCCTTCAGGAAAAACTCGTCTCCCCGCACTGTATACCGGCCTGTCGCCTCGCCGTCTGCTTCCTCCACCTCATCGAGGAGGAGCATATTGTCCCTGTGCGGCAGAATGTGCATGATTTCTTCTCTGTTCACGCTGTCACCTCTTTATGCGGAAAAGCTCGGTGCCGTATTCCACTATCTGTCCGTTCGCCGCGCAGATCTCACAGATCTCGCCGTCGATATCGGCGGTGATCTCATTCATCAGCTTCATCGCCTCGATAATGCAAAGGGTCTGACCCTTTTTCACATGCTCCCCAACAGTGACGTACGGCGCGGCGTTCTCCGAGGGTGCGGCGTAGAACACGCCTACCATCGGGGATTTTACAGAGGTATAATCACCGCTCTGCGCGTGCACCGCAGTGTCCGCATCCTGCACGGTGACATCCGACGGCGCCGCAGCCGCAACTGCTGTCGGCGGTGCTCCCGCGGTGCGTTCGAGCCGCACAACCTTGTTGTCCTCTGTGATCTCAAGCGCGGTAAGGCCGAGCTCTTTCATAAGTCCCGCGTAAGCGCGGATATCTGTCTCATTCATAATAACCTCCAATTTCCGTCAGACGGCGTAAGCGGCCATGATATCCCGAATGTCGGGGATCAGTTCTCAAAATCCTGTAGTTTTCTGAATGCAAGGCACGCGTTATGCCCTCCAAAGCCGAGAGAGTTCGACAGCGCCGGCGTGATCCCCGCCTTCTGTGCTTCGTTCGGCACGCAGTTGAGATCGCACGCCTCGTCCTGCTCGCGCAGATTGATCGTGGGCGGGATCACCCCCTCGTTCAGCGCGAACAGGCATGCCATTGCCTCGATCGCACCGGCCGCGCCGAGCATATGGCCGGTCATTGATTTTGTGGAGCTGACATATGCTTTTCCTGCACTCTCTTCGCCGAGGGCGAGCTTTATCGCCATGGTCTCCACCACATCGTTCATCGGTGTTCCCGTGCCGTGCGCGTTGACGTACACCGTGTCGGCTTCCGTATAGCGTGCTTCGCGCATTGCGTCCTTCATTGCCTGTGCGCCGCCGCGCGCCTCGGGATGGGGCGATGTGATGTGGTACGCATCACAGGTCGAGCCGTATCCGCAGACCTCGCCGTATATCACGGCGCCGCGCGCCTTCGCGTGCTCATATTCCTCGAGCACGAGCGCGACCGCGCCCTCACCGATGACAAAGCCGCCTCTGCGCTTGTCGAAGGGGAGCGAGGCCGCATCAGGGTCGTCGGCTGTGGACAGCGCCTTCATGTTTGAAAATCCGGCAACGGCGGAGGCTGTGATCGCCGCCTCGGCGCCGCCGCTGATGACTGCGTCCGCATAGCCGTGGCGGATGAGCCTCATCGCCTCGCCGATCGCATTCGAGCCGGAGGCGCAGGCGG
>CAYVUJ010000039.1:5200-8886 GCA_964454825.1 uncultured Lachnospiraceae bacterium
AGGCGGTAACGGCCGGCATAGCGCTTCCCTGACAGCCGTAACGGATGGCGATCATCCCCGCCGCCATGTTTGCGATCATCATCGGCACAAAAAGCGGCGATACGCGTCGCGGCCCCTTCTCCATCAGCTTCGTGTGTTCGACCTCAAAGGTGCCTATACCGCCGATACCGGTGCCGAAAAGCACCGCGAAGCGCGTGGGATCGACCTTGCCCACAATGCCGCTTTCGCTGACAGCCTGCTCGGCGGCGCCGACGGCAAGCTGAGTGAAGCGGTCGGTTCTGAGAACGTCGTTCACCTCAAGATATTCCTTGGGGTCAAAGTTTTTAACCTCAGCCGCCAGCGTCGCCTTGAAGCCGGCGGTATCAAAAAGCGTGATGGGCGCGATGCCGTTTCGTCCGGCACGAAGGCTCTCCCATGTGTCCTTCACATTATTTCCCACAGGGGTGATCGCACCGAGCCCGGTAACGACGACTCTTCTGTTTTCACTCATAATATATTACCAATCCCCTGCAAAAGCAGAGGTGTCCTTTCATTGTTAACCTTGCAGAATACGCGGTGCCACGGCCCACCGGGCACATCACATGGCGATGCCGCCATCAACACGCAGCACCTCTCCCGTCACGTATTTTGCCGTGCAGAGGTATGCCGCCGCATCGGCGACATCATCGACCTCGCCCATTCTTTTGAGCGGGATCATTCCGACAAGCGGATTTTCCTTCTGATCGCCCGTCATATCGGTTGAAATAAACCCGGGGGCGATCGCGTTACAGCGTATTCCCTTAGGGGCAAGCTCCTTTGCAACGGACTTTGTGAGCCCGATCAGCCCCGCCTTTGCCGCCGAATAATTGCACTGTCCGGCATTACCGACGATCCCCGAGATCGAGGTGATGTTGATGACACACCCCTCGCGGGCGCGGATAAAGAACGGCGTGCAGTGGCGGATCATGTTGAACGCGCCCTTGAGATCGACCGCGACCACACGGTCAAAGTCCTCCTCCTTCATCATCGCGCAAAGTCCGTCGCGCGTGATCCCGGCGTTGTTGACAAGGATATGCACCGCGCCGAAGTGCTCTCTGATCTGTGCGACGCACACCTTGACAGCGTCGAAATCCGCCACGTCGCACCTGTATGCGCACGCGCGCACACCGAATTCAGCGGCACATTTTGCCGAGACCTGCTCGGCGCGCTCCTCGCTTCCGGCATAGATCACGGCAATGTCCGCGCCCATTGCGGCGAGCTTGTACACTATCGCCTCGCCGATACCGCGCGAGCCGCCGGTGACGATCGCAGTCTTTCCCTTCAGCATTTCTCCACCTCCGACAGATACTCAAAAACGGTCATTGCCGTTACCTCAGTGTCGATCTTCTTTATCAGGTTTGTCAGTGTTTTGCCCGGACCGATCTCAATGAAGGTGTCGATCCCGTCGGCAATCATGGCGCGGACCGAGTCCTCCCACCTGACAGGATTACATATCTGGCCGGAAAGCAGACCCACAACATCCGCAGTGTACGGCCTTGCGGTCATGTTCGCATAAAGCGGCACGTCCGGTGTACCGATGGTCGCCGCCGCAAGCTCTTTTTCAAAGGCCTTTGTCGCCTCGGTCATAAACGGGGAGTGAAAGGCACCCCTGACCTTCAACGGAATCGCCCTGCCGCCCGCGGCTTTTACATCCGCGGAAAAATCGGCCATCTGAGCGCTCAGTCCGGAGACTGCGATCTGCCCCGGGCAGTTGAAGTTCACCGGATACACGTCCGTGTATTTGCCGCACAGCTGTTCCACGTCCTGAGGCGAGAGTTTGACCACCGCCGCCATGGAAGTGTCGAACTTCTCCGCCTCGCGCTGCATGAGCTCGCCGCGCTTGCAGACAAGTGCGAAGCCATCGCGGTCGCTGAAAATGCCGCTGACCGTTGCCGCCGCAACCTCCCCGAGCGAAAAGCCGGCGAGCGCGGACGGGCGCACATCAATGCTCTCAAGCACCCTCGCCGCCGCAAGCTCCACGGCAAAGAGACATGGTTGGGTGTTTTTTGTTTCCCTGAGCTCGTCCTCAGTGCCCTCAAAGCACTGCGCCGATGTTCCGGGTCGGATACGGTCACACATTTCAAAGACCGCAGCGGCCGATGGATATTTTTCAAAAAGCTCCCGTCCCATGCCGGGGTGTTGATCGCCCTGACCGGAAAAAACAAACGCTATCTTACCCATTCCGAAGCCCTCCGAAATATGGGCTCTGCCTCGCCCATCACTTCCTCAATTATTTCAGCCGCACTCTGCTCTTTTTTCACCATCGCGGCGATCTGCCCCGCAAGGAAACAGCCGCGTTCGGTATCTCCGTCCTGAACCGCAAGGCGAAGAGCCCCGGTCCCGAGAGATTCCAGCTCCTCATCGCCAACACCGCCGTATTCCGCCTTGAGATAATCCCTTGTAAAAGGACTGCGCAGTGCGCGCACGGGATGTCCGAGACGCTTTCCGGTCACAGCCGTGCAAAGGTCCGTGGCGCTAAGCACCTTCTCCTTGTATGTCGGATGGATGCTGCACTCCGTCGCGCTGAGGAAGCGCGTTCCCATCTGGACAGCGCACGCGCCGAGCATGCATGCTGCCGCCACGCCTCTGCCGTCGGCGATCCCACCGGCGGCGATGACCGGGAGCGAGGTTGCGTCGCACACCTGCGGAACGAGCACCATTGTGGTCAGCTCGCCGACATGTCCGCCGCTCTCGCCGCCCTCGGCGATAAGCGCCGAGGCGCCGAGGCGCGTCATCAGCCGTGCCATGGAGACCGACGCCACGACCGGGATAACCTTTATCCCGGCATCCTTCCAAGCCTTCATATATTTTGAAGGATTTCCGGCCCCCGTGGTGACGACCTCAACGTGCTCATCAACAACAGTCTCGGCGACCTCGTCCGCATAGGGGCTCATCAGCATGATATTGACACCTATCGGACGGTCGGTGAGTCCTCTCGCAATGTGAATCTGCTCTCTGACGTATTCTGCCGGGGCATTGCCGGCGGCGATGATCCCAAGGCCGCCGCCCTCGGACACAGCCGCCGCCAGTCTCCCGTCGGCGATCCACGCCATTCCGCCCTGAAACACCGGGTATTTTATCCCGAGCATCTCACAAATTTCCGACTTTATCATGCCTCAGCCCTGTTTGCTCTGGATGAACTTGTCGAGATCGCCGATGGTCTCCACCTTCTGATCAAGCTCGATCTCGATGCCGATCTCATCCTCGAGGCTCATGAGAAGCTCAACGGTGTCAAGAGAGTCAATGCCAAGCTCGGCAAACGTGCTCTCAGGCTTCACTGCAGAAATGTCACATCCGGTGCGTTCCGAAACGATTTTAGCGATAGAATCAAAGTACATAACAGTATTCCTCCGAATTTTTCCGTGTTTTTTCCGTGCGGATCTTCCCCGCCGGCTGTCCCATTATAACACACCGCATGTTCCGGGAAAATGCCGGAAATGTTCCATCAGCGTTCCAAAAATATGAAACTTTTATGAATTTTCGGGACTGCGTTCCCGCTTCAGTGCCGCGCTGTGAACCCGGCAACGCGCTCTCACTTCGGTGCGCTCTCTTCACACACAAAAAAAGACAGGGCACACGCCCTGTCTTTCGTTATCCCTTTTTCTTTACTACAGGTATCCATACCTCATATTGTGCGTTCTGTGGGTCCGGATTTAAGTAAACCTCAA
>CAYVUJ010000040.1:0-8843 GCA_964454825.1 uncultured Lachnospiraceae bacterium
TACAGCGCAGAGACGTCGTTCACCGAGTCGATGGACGGCATCGGGGCGTATCTGCACCTGGGCGAGCTCATAAAAGCCTTTGAGAGCGACAGTCAGCCGCTCACATGCTCTTTCCACGCCCTGCTCCAAAGGATAAGCTGCCGTGCACGGCTGACTGTCGGCGTTACCTCCATGGAAAAGGTCGATCTTGGTGCTCTTCTCTGCGCATTCCCGGCCGGAGATGTGCCGCAGGAGACGGAGTACGCCGATATTCTGGATCTTTCGAAGATACAGGGCTTTGTCGTCCCCTCGCAGGTTTGCTATACAGCGATGTCCTTCGCCGATCGCGTGGAGGATATTGCAAAATGGCGCGTTCTTTCCACGGTGCTTTCATACGAGTACCTCTGGAATGAGATCCGCGTCAAAGGCGGAGCGTACGGCGCCGGTGCGACGGTGAACTATTTCGGCAATGTCGCGTTTCATTCGTTCAGGGACCCGTCTGCCGAGAATTCCCGCCGCGCGTATGAAAATGCCGCGACCTTCGTCCGCGAGTTCCTTGAATCCGGCGTCTCGCTCGAGCGCTTCATCATCGGCACGGTCTCTGATCAGGAACCGCTCATCTCGGACGGTGCGCGTGGTGTCAGCGCCGACGAGCTTTATTTACGCGGCGTCACCGAGGAGGAGCGTATCGACAATCGCCGCCGGCTTCTTTCCGTCACGCACAAGGAGCTTCTTTCCACCGTGGATGTACTGACATCCGAGACAAGATACGCCGTGGTCGGGCCGGAAACGAGCGTACAGGCGCTTGAAGGTCCCGACGCTACGATCAGAACGCTCTGAGTGTTGTCGCGGATCCTTGGCGGCATGCTCTGCTGTAAGTCAGAGGACTGAAATGGAAAACAGATCAAAAACCGTGGACAGGATCGTCTCGCGCGTGAAGCTTCGCAAGCGTGCGACAGTGGCGTTTTTCGCCCTTATTCTTCTTGCTACGTTGATTTTTCTCGGGGACTACCATTATTATGACGGCCTGCGGGAGTGGGGAGTCGGACTGGGGCTGCATCCGCTTATCATATGCGCTGTGCTGTTTGCCGAGGGAATCACTGCCGTCGCGATGTATTCCCGCGCCGAAAACAGTGTCGAGCGCATCCTGAACGACGACTGCGATCCGAGGCTCTATTGTGATGTCAAGCGCTCGCTCCTTTCACGCTCGTCGTATGTGAGCGCGATAACGGTGATCGACCTCAATGTGTCGTACTACCTCGGGGATTTTGCCTCCTGCCGCCGCTTCGCCGAGGATGCCATGCGCGCCTCCGGTGATCCCGACAAGCTCATCGGGTGCAGTTTTCTCGGGATGAGCGCATTCTTTCTCGGCGATCGAAGGTCGCTTGAGGATGCACTTAAGCAGGCAAAGCGCATCCTCGAGCGCTCGAATATCGGTGATCGAACGCCGCTTCGCGCGGATTTTGGCAGACGTGTTGCGATCCTCGCGATGCTCGCTGCCGCGCTCGGCTCCGACCGGGACGAGGCGCTCGGATACGCAAATTCCCTCGAACGCCTTGGTGAACGCACATCGAGGCTCGAGCGCCTGAACACCGAATACCTTCGTGCGCTCGTTTATGAGCGCGCGAAGGAGACGAAGAAGGCCCGCGCCTGCTTCGATGAGTGCGGCGAAATAAAAGGGAAGACCTTCATTAATGATGCGGTCGCACAGCACCTGTCGGCAGGTGAATGATACTCGTTCCGGTGCTTTCCGGATCAGTTTGAGGTTGAAAGGACACGCGCTATGGTGACGCACAGATTTGAAACGGTACTGTTTGATCTTGACGGAACGCTGACCGATCCCGGTGTGGGGATAACCTCATCTGTGGCGTATGCGCTGGAGGCGTGCGGCATAGCTGCTCCGGACAAAAGGGAGCTTGAATGTTTCATAGGTCCGCCGCTGCACGATTCCTTTGAACATATTTATAATATGTCGCCGTCGCGCGCGGATTTTGCTGTGTCAAAATACAGAGAATACTACAATGATCGCGGTATTTTCGAGAATGAGGTCTACCCCGAAATCCCTGAGCTTCTTTCGGTGTTGAAGGAGGCGGGGAAAACGGTGATCATGGCGACCTCGAAGCCGGAGTGCTATGCCGTGCGGATCGCACAGCACTTCAAGATCGGCGGCTATTTCGACTGTATAGCGGGCAGTGAGCTTGATGGACATCGCACGGACAAGGCACAAGTCATCGAGTACGCACTCAATCGCTTGGGGATCACGGATAGGTCGAAATGCGCGATGATAGGCGACAGAAAGCACGATATTATCGGCGCCAAGCGCACGGGACTTTTCTCTGTGGGCGTGCTTTGGGGCTACGGGAGTCTTGAGGAGCTGACCGGATGCGGTGCTGACAGGATTGTCTACACGGTCGGCGAGCTTTCCGGGGTCATTCTGTAACCTCATTCACTTTCGGAGTTGGGGAGTGACGTTGGGTAATCGGATGCTTTGCTCGTATCGTTACACAATTCCAAAGAATCAAAATAAAAAGACAGCCGGGCGATCTCTTTGCGTACAACGCATCGATATCGCCCGACCGTTTTTTGTTTTCTTCTATAGCGTCTGTGAACTCACTCTAAATCATAATCATCGCCGCGGCCGATTCCGCGCGATACATTAGTTCATCTCATCCTTGTGGATGGTGTTGTCTATCCAGTCATGCGGATTAACGCTTGGATCAAATTCCTCCGGAGCGTAGAAACTTTTATTAAGCGTGGTGTAGGTGATAAGCCTGTATTTTCTGAACAGCTCCCACACCTGACGGTATCTTGAGGTTATAAGCTCACGCTCGGCGTCGGTACCGTTTGTGTACATCTCGTCATATCGCGAAATGAGCACCTCAAAGAGCTTTCCGAGGACAAACTTGTCGATAGTCGCCTCGTTTGCGGCGCTTTCCGCCATGAGCTGGAGCCGGTCGCAGGCATCCCAGATTTGATCTGCGTTTCTGGAAATAAACTTATAATCTATGCGATCGTTCGAGTGATTGTTGAACGCTCCCCAACAGCCCGCAAGGTCTCCCGCGTGTTCGGAGAGCATCGTCAGCTCGTACGCCAGTTCACCGGCTTCGCCGTAGACAAGGACGAACCATTCGTGCATCAGCTCGAGTGCCTCTTCCTCTGTGATGTCCGCATTCCAGGCGAACTTGGAGCACAGGTATCTCGAAAGTTCCTCATTTACAAGCCCGTTGTTGGTGTAGTTTGTGCAAAGGTATACATGCCCGACGTTGAACGAGGCGAGGTATTTCATGTCATCAAGCAGCGTCGTATATATGGGCGCATTGTAACAGACATTATAGGCATTGAGAGGATAATACCACACCTGGAACATCTTGGGATCGATCACATTAGCCCATTTTTCGAATCGCTGGGCCGGGACTACGTTTGTAAAATCGTTGGGGCCGCAGTCCACGCCGGAAATGGAATGGTTCTGACAGCTTGAATATCCTACGCCGACATAGAAGCAGTACGCAATATACAGATTTTCAGCGGGCCTTGTCACCTTGGGCAGATCGTCCGTGCCGCAGTAGGCGAGCATTGATACGCACATGCCCGGGTATTTTTCATCGAGCAGTGCGCATACGCGGTTGGCCATACGCACAGCGGCGCCGCTGTGCGAGCCCTCCTCGCGAAAGACTTTCGCGCAGGACTTGCACATGCAGAATGTTTCCGGCATTCCGTCCCACTGGGCTACATCCACGGCAATAAGCTCTTTGCCGATCTTCTGTCCAGCGTCGAGCCTTGTCTGAACGTAGTTGAGTGCATAGGCGTCGATAGCCTCAAGAATGTCCTCATTCGTGAAGCACGGCTGCACGCCTGCTCTGTCAAGTCCTGTATAAAGTCCCTCATACTCACCGGAAAAAATTGTTTTGTGATTGTTCTGCAGTCCGTGACATGAGCGGATGGCAAAGCCGTATCCGCCGTATTTGTCCTGATTTTGACTTGCATACGTGTTGCGCTGTTTGATAGAGCTGACACCGCCTCGGATAGGGATCGAGGGAATCTCGGTGCGGTTGATCGCCGCGGTGAGGTCCACCTTTTCAGCCTCGTACAGATATTCCCGGGATTCAGCCGGAATAAATCCTTCGCCCAAAAAGCGCCAGCCGATATCCTCAAGCAGAGAGTACACACCGAAAAGGCTCCCGCGCCAAACGCCGCCGTCGATGTGAAGATCGCCCGCATCGTCGACGGTGATCGTGAAGCCTTCGTCTCCGAGCTCGGCGTTGCCGGATGTCAGTGTGATCTGACGCGCGGGCTTTGCGTCCGCCGCAGTGTATTCAGTGGCGGTGTATACCGGCACGACCGCTGAGCAGGTGAGCTTTATGTACGCGGCAAGCTCCGTGGCAGCAGTGCGGACGCATTCGTCGCCTTCGGTCGAAATAACGATGGCGTATTCGCTGATATCATTGCCCGCGATCGCAAGCGATTTCACGCGGTCCCCCTCGTGATACGTCACATCGAGCGAGGCGGCGGCATCCGCCTCCACAGCCTTGGCATATCGGCGCACAGCCCGGTCGAGTCCGGCGGATGTGCGTGCAAGGATCGCCTTTTCCGTGCCGACTGAGCGGATGACGTAGCCGTCATCTGCGAGCGCAGAGAGATCGACGCCGAAGGCGTCGCCATCCGTGCCGATCACGACCTTGTCGGTCAGCTTGTCGCCGAGGCGCGATGAAAGCCATGCGGCGTATGTGTCGGCGGCGCTCGAGGTCGTTCGGATGTTCGGATGCTGCGTCTCCACTGGCACATCCGAACATGAAACGAAGAGGGAAGAAAGCAGAATCGTCAGAATAAAGAGCGAGATGATTTTTCTCATATGCATCCTCCGGGCTGTTTAAATGTAATTTAAATTGATCAAAAACTCAGAACCTGTGCATATTTACCTTAATCAAAAGATACGCATGAAAAGAAAATATTTCTTTTTTTGCGGGCTGTTTTTGGCAAAAATGATGCAAAATTTTATAAAAAGCGCATAAATTCTGTGAATTATCGCCCTGCTTTCGCATCGGTGTTACTCACTCATGCCAGCCGTCGATCCCGCTTCGCCTGAATGCTCCGACAATGCGGTGGGCGACTCCGGGATTGGCGCGGTCAAGCTCTCGGATAAGGTCGCCGATCTTTGCGCGGTTCGAGCTTTTGTCCATAGGGCAGGGACTTTCGAGTACCGGGAGTGCGGCCTTTGCGGTGAAGGCAGTGATGTCTCGCTCGCTGCAAAGCACCATCGGACGGATGACGGATATTTTCCTGTCCTCAAGGTCTGTTACCGGAGAGAAGCACCCGATCCGTCCTTCGTTGAACAGATTCATCAGAATTGTCTGTGCCGCGTCGTCCCGGTGATGTCCCAGGGCAAGCTTGTTCGCCTCCGTTTTTTCCGCAAGCGCGGTCAGGGCTGCCCGACGAAGTCTCGCACAGAGCGAGCACGGATTTGCCTCCCGCCTGTGATCGAACACGATCGGCGCGATCTGAGTTTTTTCAATAACAAGCTTCACCCGAAGCCGCCGGCACAGCTCCTCTATGAGCGAGTAATCAGCCTCAGACGCGCCGAGTCCCTCCACCTCCTGAAAAGCGGGATCGACCGTGACGGCGATCACCTCGAACGGTATGGGATAAAAGTCTCTGAGCGCACAGAGTGCGCAGAGCATTGCGAGCGAGTCTTTGCCGCCGGAGACTCCGACGGCGATCCTGTCTCCCGAGCCGATCATGCCGTAGCTGTCGACAGCCTGCCGGACTCTGCTGAGCAGACGCTGTAATTCTTTCATTGCAAATCCTTTCGCAAATTAAGGCAACATCATCAGAACTCGGCGGTATTACCTTAAAACAAAATCTCCGTTTGCCGCATATCATGTAAGAGAAACAAAAGGAGGTATCATTATGAAGATATTTATCGACCAGGGACACAATCCCGTGAACCCCAACGCGGGCGCAGAGGGAAACGGTCTCAGAGAGCAGGACATTACTTATACGGTCGGCGTACTTCTCGCCGAGGAGCTGAACGCGGCGGGGATCGAAACGCGCCTCTCGCGGCCGACGCCGACGACACAGCTCGGCACGTCCAACGCAACATCCCTCGCAGCCAGAACAAGAGCGGCAAATGAATGGGGTGCGGATTATTTTATAAGTCTTCACACAAACGCATCGGAGATACAGAGCGCAAGCGGCTCCGAGGCGCTCGTGTATTCACTCGGAACAGAGGCGTCCTCGCTTGCGGGGAGCATTCTCACTCAGCTGAATCTGTCGACGGGACTTGCGAACCGCGGTGTGAAACAGCGTCCCTCACTCTATGTGCTCAGGCGAACGAGAATGCCCGCTGTTCTTGTGGAAATGGGCTTTATCACCAATCCGTATGACGCGAGCCTCATGTCGAACCAGCCGGAGCTTTTTGCAGAGGGTATCGCAGACGGTATTTTTGCCTTCCTCGAGAATACCTGATCTCTCGGCCGAGAATGCCTGATCCCCCGGTGTGTATCCGGGCGGGCTGCGTCCGACAAAGCCGCGGCGAAGGCTCGCGCCTCAGCCGCACATACAGCAGAGCCAAGACCGCCCGAGCCTCAATCCTTGCGCTTTTCGATGAGCTCCGGGCGGCGCTTGGCCGTCAGTTCTTCCATCTGCTCCCGCCGCCACTTTTCGATGTTCGCGTGATGCCCGGAGATCAGCACCTCCGGGACCTCGCGTCCGTGAAAGACGGCGGGGCGGGTGTACTGCGGATATTCGAGGAGCATGTCCTCCCCGAAGCTTTCATTTTCATAGCACTCCGGGGCGGCGAGCACCCCCGGAATGAGGCGGGCTACCGCGTCGCAGACGATGCAGGCGGGTATCTCGCCTCCTGTCAGTACAAAATCCCCGATCGATATCTCCTCGTCGACGATCTCCTCGATGATGCGCTCGTCCACGCCCTCATAGTGTCCGCACAGGATGACGAGGCGGTCGTACTCACCGAGACGTCGTGCGTCGGATTGATCGAATACCTTGCCGCGCGGGGACATGTAGATGCAGTGGATGCGCTCGTCTGCGGCGGCGTCCGCGGTGATGTGCTCGAAGCAGTTGTAGATCGGCGGAGCCGCCATGAGCATCCCCTTTCCGCCGCCGTAGGGGGTGTCATCCACACGCCTGTGCTTGTTTTCGGAGTAGTCGCGGATATTATGGCATCTTATGTCGATAAAGCCCGCGGACTGCGCTCTTCCGATAATGCTCTCTCCGAGCACGGTGGAGCAAAGCTCGGGAAAGAGCGTCATTATGTCGAATCTCATTGCTTTTTGTCCTTTCTGGCAAAGGGACTTTCCTCTGCGGAGTATGCCCCGGGTCCAAATGCCCCCGTCGACGGCGCGCATTGCCGCGTGAATGACCGGGGGCATTTTTGCGCACGTCCGGGGTGCTTTGGGTGCTTTGACGCGCAAAAATCGGGATCGCTTACCCCAGAAGTCCCTCGATCGGACGTATGGTTATCTTACCCTCGTCGGGAGCGATGCGTATGACAAACTCCGGGACGCACGGAACCATGAACTCGCCGTTTTCGCCCTGCACTACATAAATATCCCGTCCTGCGGGAGAGATCACATCTTTCAGTGTGCCGTAGAGCTTTCCGGTATCCTCGTCGCGCACCTCAAGCCCGATCAGGTCCGAGATGAAAAACGATCCCTCAGGGAGGTCAAAATCCTCCCGATCGGCGTACAGCACGGCGTTTTTCATCGGGATCGCCTCGTCAAGCGAGCTGATAGTCTCAAAGGTGACGACAGCCATCGATTTGTGGACAAACGCCGCCTCCACCCTCAGCTCTTCGTAGCCATCACGCGTCTTTCGGAACATCCTCGGGAGGGAAGCGAGGACCTCGGCGCTGTCGCACAGCGAGATCAGGCGAAGCGCTCCGTGGACGCCGTGGGTTGAAGCGACCTTTGCACATTCGAGATATTTGTTTTCCATTGTTCATCTCCGATCAAAAAAATCAGCCGCCGCCAGGGGCTGACGGCGGCTCGGACGTTATTCCTCAATGACCTTGACGTACTCCATTACCGGAGGCTCGACCGGTGTGGTGTTTGCGCGGTCCATCATGCTGTAGGTGCACTCGACGGATGCAACGGAATCGATGACGTCCATACCCTCGACTACCTTACCGAAGGCGGCATACTGTCCGTCAAGGAAGGTGGAATCCTCATGCATGATAAAGAACTGACTGCTTGCGGAATCATAGCTTTGCGAACGTGCCATGGAAATAACACCGCGTGTGTGGGAGAGCGTGTTGTCCACGCCGTTTACCTTGAATTCGCCCTTGATTTTCTCACCGGAGCCACCGCCGCCGTTTCCGTCCGGATCACCGCCCTGGATCATGAATCCGGGATAGATGCGGTGGAACGTAAGTCCATCGTAAAAGCCTTTGGAAGCAAGCTTGACAAAGTTTGCCACAGTGATCGGGGCGATGTCGGGGTAAAGCTCCAGCTTGACCGTACCATGGTCCCTTATCTTCATTTCTATCATAACATTTTTCCCGTTCGCTCCCGATGTCGAATCATCCTTACTCTTGCAGCAAACAAGCGACATGCACATGATGAGCGAAAGCAAAATCAGAATGACCTTTTTCATACGGAAGCACCTTTCAGCATTGAAATTATACCTTTATATCTTATCAAAATCTGCCCGCTGTGTCAATGTTTTTTTGAAAGGATGCGTGTATTTTCCGAAAAAAAACATATAATTTATTGTAAAGTCTAAAATGCGGGGGGATAAAATGAGCGAAAAAACGGACCGTTTGATTAGGGGATTGCTGCTTGCGCTGCTTTCTTGTGCGGCATTCTGCCTTACAATGGAGTATCTTCTGCCGATAGCGATCCCGTTCTTGA
>CAYVUJ010000041.1:0-8711 GCA_964454825.1 uncultured Lachnospiraceae bacterium
TATTTCCATAGAACCGGGCAATGAGCCGCTGTTGGATGCAAATATCGTCTTCGCCGTGCCGTTCGACCCTGCCGAAGAATTTATGTATACGGTTACCGACGGCACGGCAACGATCACAAAGTATGTGGGTTCGGATGCCAAAGTCGCGTGCCCCGCTGTGCTCGGCGGATATCCTGTGACCGCAATCGGCGCAAACGTGTTCTACGGACGCCGATTGATCAAGAGTATCACCATTCCTGACAGTGTAAGTGCGATCGGCTCCATGGCGTTCGCAAACTGTACCTCGCTTACGAGCGTCACGCTTGGCGACAACGTGACCACGCTAGGCTCCCACGCGTTCACAGGCTGCACCTCGCTTACGAGCGTCACTCTCGGCGACAGCGTGACCGTGATCGGCTCCCACGCATTTGAACGGTGCTCCTCACTCACGAGCGTTGTCATCCCCGACAGCGTGGCCGAAATTGGCGCATCCGCATTTAACGGATGTACCTCACTCAGGAGTATCAGCATTCCGAAAGGTGTAACAAACATTTGTCAGCAAGCGTTCTGCGGATGCTCCTCGCTTACAGATATGGTCATTCCGGAAGGTGTAACTGTTATTGATCGTGGAGTGTTCAAGGATTGCACCTCACTTGTGAGCATCACTATTCCCGAGAGCGTTGTTGCGATCGCCGAAAATGCGTTCTATGATTGCCAATCGCTCGAGACTGTATATTACGAGGGGACAGAAGAGGCATGGAAGAACATCTCCATGGAAAAAGGCAATTTTCAGCTTATGCACCGCGCCAACATCATCTTCAACTTCCACGGACCTGAGCCGATTCCCGGCGATGCAGACGGCGACGGCAGAGTCAACGCGAAGGACATCATCGCCGTCATGAAGCATATGCTCGGAAACGCTCCCGAAGGCTTCATTAAAGCGGCCGCCGATCTCAACGGTGACGACAGAGTCAATGCGAAGGATATCATCCTCATAATGAAGATAATGCTCGGCGCAAAATAAGCCGGCGGCACAGCCCTGACGGCGCACACGGCATCACAGGGCGCAGAAAACCAAAAGAAAGGAGCACAAGTCTCCCCCATGTACGACTTAAAGCCGATTGCGGCCAAAAACATCACCGCGCTGAGACAGAGCGCGGGAATGACACAGCTCGAGCTGGCCCAAAAGCTCAATTATTCCGACAAGGCGGTATCTAAATGGGAGCGCGGCGAGAGTGTGCCGGATATATCAGTGCTTTATGAGATATCCCGCATCTTCGGAGTGACGGTCGACTATCTGATCACAGATCACGACACGCCGCCGGACGAGGATACCGGTGACACGGCCGGCACGGCCCCACAGTCACCGTCACCCCCGGCGGCTGACATAAAACCGGACAAAACGGCGGTGAAAAACCGTGCGTTCGTGACGGCAATGAGCATCCTGCTTGTGTGGCTGGTAGCGACATCGGTGTTTGTGATACTCGACATCGTGCTCCCCGCCTCGGCAGTGGCGCACCGGCTCGCATTTGTATACGCGGCTCCGGCGTCGGTCATCGTATGGCTCGTACTCAACACGGTGTGGTTCAGCCGCAGGCGTAATTTCCTCATCATAGCGCTGCTCGTGTGGTCATTGTTGGGTGCGTTCTGCTTGACGATGCTCACCTTCGGCTATAACGTGTGGAAAATCATGATCCTCGGTATTCCGAGTACCATTATCATCGCCCTGTGGTCGAGGATAAACAGGAAGTGAAAATAACAGGAGGGACTTTAAGAGTTCGCTTTGCGAACCCCTAAAGTCCCTTTGTCACGTATATTTTATTTACTGAGTTCTTTCATGCTCAGCTCCTCAAGCGCGAAGCCGAGGTCCACGCGGGCATTGTAGATGTCGTGATAATCCTCTGAGAACACCAGCATGTTTGTTGTGACGCGGCTCACGTACTTCATTGCCTCTTCACGGCTCGACAGTCTCTCGAGCTGTTTCAGGTACTGGAAGTCCTCGATGCCGTCACGGACATCCTCCATACGTACGCTTGTCACAGGGCCGAGCTGACCGAACATATTACCCCAATACAGGAGCATTCCGTCGCCGCTGTTGACCTTCTTATTGTTGACACCCGTCCAGTTTGTGACATCCCAATACAACAGGCCGTCAACATCATTCATGTACTGCTGCCACAGGACCGCACGCACGCCTGCGCCCTGATATCCGCACCAGAAGTTTGCATACGGATACTCGGGACTCTCGCAGATGTACCACCACAGCTTGTTGCCCTGCGCCTTGAGCTCCTGCAGACGGTAGCGGGCTTCCGGCAGTTTGCTCAGGCTCGCGCGGGTAGACCAGTTGTGCTGGTTGGCGTACGACGGATAGAGCTCCGGATGCTCTCTCATCATGTCGCCCGTTGCAAACTCGGAGAAGGCCGGAGACTGCGGACACCAGATATTGACCGAGCCTCTCATGAGCTCCACAAAATCCATGCCGGTCTCGCTGATATACTTATTCGATGCGAGCGGGCAGATGACCTGGAAGAATGTGTCGGGCATTTTCTCCTTGAGGAACTTCCACTGTCTCTGAAGGAACTCAAACTGACCAATGTCATACGGCTCGTCTACGTCGTAGATGTATGCCTTGTCGAAATACTCCTCCAGGCCTGCGAGGTCTTGTGTGTAGACTTTGACGATCTCGTTCAGATCAAGCGAATTGTAGTTGGAATTGAAGGGGTTGTATGCGCCGAAGGCGGTTACGCGGGGATCGCGGATATAATTGTGGGCAAGCTCGCTCCTTAAGTCGTCCGTGGGAAGGAGATATGCACTGAGCTTCTTCGAAAGAAGATATTCGTACCACTCAATGTCTATTTCCTGCAGAGCCTCTGCGCCGACAGAGTTTATTTTCTCAATGTCGCCGTCAAAATGCTTTTCGCGCACACCGCCGTAACCGATATGGAATGCCGATGCACACGCGGGGGTCTCGTCAAGCATAAAATCCCACACGTATACGCGAAGCGTGGAACGCTTGATCTCATTTCCTTCTGCATCCTTCACTACGACGGGAGCGCTGTACCAGCCGGGAGATGCATCCTTGTCCGCGGTGACGAGCACGAAGAATGCCTTCGACTGATCCTTGCCGATATTAAAGCTCTCGCCGTTCAGAAGCGGAAGCGGCTCGACGAACCAGTCCTCGATCAGGTCACTGTGATCCCTGCCCCAGAGCTGACGGAACAGGAAACGGTCATAGTAATACCCGTAGCGAAGCTCGTAGGACAGAACATCACCGGCCTCATTTTTGATGTCGCCGACCTCGATGTTGAGGTTCTGCTTGTCCTCGGTGGAGGTCAGCACGATCTGAGCGTTTTCGGTCTCGTTGCGGGCGAGGTATATCAACCCGGCGTCGTCGCCGTGTATTGAAGTGTCGCTCCGGGCGATACGGTTCATGTTTGCGTCGAAGTACATATCGAGCGCGCTGTCCTCACTTGCGGCGATCTCGGAGGGATAGGGAGAGAGCTTTTCGTTCCAGCCGACGAGGCAGCGCATGATCTTGATAACATCGGCGACGTTGACCTCTCCGTCGTCGTTTACGTTGGCCGCTGCGGGATAAAGCCCGTCCGTATGGTCAAGCATGACGTGCATCACACCGATGATATCGCGGGCGTTGATCCTGCCGTCGCCATTGACATCGCCGGGCCGTATGACGGTAATGCTGTCACTGCCGCCGGATACCGTAGCTCCGCTCGTAACTATGTCAGCGGAGGCGATCGTGTCGCCGTCCTTGTTGCTTACAGTGAGGGCGTCCTTGTTCTTGAAGTTCGAAAGAAGCTCCGCGGCACTCATGGCACCGTCGGTTATGACCATGCCGTCCGTAAGCGCGAGAGGCGCGTCGGCGCACAGCTCGACCTTCACGTCATTCTCGGCAACGACCGCAGGTGCGGCGGACGCGAGGAGCATCGCCGCAAGTAAAAGAGAGAATAATCTTTTCATTGCAGTCTCCTTTAGATTTATTGGTGGTCTTATTATACAATATCGCCGGGCGAAATGCAACCTTTTCCCGCAAATTACCGAAAAATGCGAGTCTGATGTCTTGTCAGGCGCCGAAGCGCCGACCACTTCATTCACTCCTCCTCGCCGGTCATACGTTCGACGCCGACCGTATCGATATCGTACGGAGTCGCCTGATAGACGAAGTAATTGAGCCAGTTCGAAAAGAGCAGATTCGCCCCGCTTCGCCAGCGGACAACCGGATCGAGCGTGTCGTCATCATCCGGGAAGTAATTCACCGGTACGTCGATGGGCAGCCCCTGAGACTTATCGCGCAGGTACTCCGTTTTCAGAGTGTCGCGGTCATATTCGGAGTGCCCTGTGATGAAAATCTGCCGTCCGTGATCGTGTGAGGCGGCATAGACTCCCGCCTCGTCGGAGGATGCGAGGATGCGTATCTCCGGATGCGCTTCGATATCCTCGCGAAGCGTCATTGTATGGCGCGAATGAGGCGCCCAGAACTCGTCGTCAAAGCCGCGGAACAGTATCGAGCGCTTGTACTCGACCTGGTGGCGGTATATCCCGAAGAGCTTTTTCTCAAGAGGATACTTCGGGATGCCGAAATGGTAATACAGCGCCGCCTGCGCTCCCCAGCAGATGTGGAGCGTAGAGGTCACGTGCGTTTTCGACCACTCCATGATCTCACACAGCTCATCCCAGTACCCGACCTGCTCAAACGGAAGATTCTCCACCGGCGCGCCGGTGATGATCATGCCGTCAAAGCGTTTTTCCTTTATCTCATCAAAGGTATTATAAAACGCCAGCATGTGCTCCTCGGATGTGTTCTTTGACACATGAGTACGCATCTTGAGCAGGACCGTCTCAACCTGAAGCGGCGTATTGCCGAGGAGGCGCGCAAACTGCGTCTCTGTCACGATCTTCGTGGGCATGAGGTTCACGATCACAATTTTCAGCGGGCGTATGTCCTGGGTGACCGCCCGTTTTTCAGTTATTACAAATATGTTTTCGTCCCGCAGTGTCCGCACCGCCGGGAGCTGATCCGGTATTTTGATCGGCATTTTATCATTCCTTTCAATTTATATATAATGGCCGCGCGTCACACGCCGTATTCGCTGACGGCGCCTCTGAGCATATCGCGCATCTGATCACGCACGCTCTGCGGAGCGCTCACCGTCATCTCCGGGGCAAGCGAGAGCACCCACGCGAGAAAGTGGACCGAGCACGCCACGCGCACGCTGACCTCAAAGTATCCGTCGCCGTGCGGATTCAACGTCACATCCTGGCCGAAGCGGTCGATGACGATCTGCGCCAGACGGTTAGCACACCGCAGCGTGACAAGAGTCTGTTCGCCTCCGTACATCCCGAAGTGCTCCTTCGCGTAAAGCGCCGCGTTGAAGGTACGGAGCGCTTCCCTGCCCTCGCGCGCCTCGTCGGAGCACTCGAGGCGCTCCATCTTATCCACACGGTAATGCTTGAGCTTTTGTGAGGCACTGTCGTATGCGACGAGGTAATACTTGGCGTCGTCCATCAACATCGCATACGGACTGACCTCATAGCGCCGCGCGTCGTGGCGATAGACCTTCTCCTTTTTCTCGTTGAGGTCGAAGTAAAGAAAGCTTATGCGCCTGTTGTCCCGGATGGCGGCGTGGATCGCGTCTATCGCATAATACACGCTCTCATTCGCGCTCTTTGGCCGGTCGGCGACATACACATAGCGCTTGAGCTCCGACGACTGACGGTCGCTCGTCAGCGCAGAAAGCTTGGCGATGAGGCTGTCGGACTTCTTAGGGGTTATAAACTTCGCGGACTGCACCGCGTCGACGAGTATCTTGAGCTCCGCAAGCTCAAACTGCCGCGAGAGCAGGCGGTACTCCGTGCGGCCGTTTTCCCGTACCATGCCGACGTCCACTCCGAAGTCCGAGAGCGATGCGAAGTCGTCGTATACGCTCTTTCGCTCGGCGGTGAATCCGAGGCGCTGATATCGCTCGACGATCTCGCGTACCGTCAGGCCGCGTCCCTCGTCCGTCTCGCGCTCGAGCATCCTGCAAAGCGCAAGGATGCGGCTTTTCTGCATTGCCGATCTTGCCATGTCACACCTCGGCGCACTCAAGCGCGACGGGCACAAAGCGCACGTCCCCGACCGACATCGTGATCTTTCCGGCGCACGCGTCCCGCAAAGCGCTCTGGACGCGCTCCATATCCCCGGGCTCAACGCCGAGGACACAGCTCACCTCCTCGGCATAGGAGACCTCCCCGGGCGAAAGCCCCATGCGGGAGGCGGCATTTTCGACCTTCTGCCAGTTCTGATACGAGACCGAAATGTGAAGCGAGGAAAGCGGAGTCATACGCACGATTCCCGCCGCGCTCACGGCGAGAGAGGCCGCGCCGGAATAAGCGCGCACCAGTCCACTCGCACCGAGCAGCACGCCGCCGAAGTAGCGCACGACCACGATCGCGGTGTCGGTGAGCTCGCGCTTGCGGATGACGTCGAGCACGGGCAGACCGGCCGTCCCCTGCGGCTCGCCGTCGTCGCTGTAGCGCTGGGCAAGCGTGCCCGACGAGGAGGCGACATACGCGTACACGGCGTGTCTTGCATCCGGGAAGCGCGCGCGGACCGAAGAGACGAACTCCGTCGCTTCCGCGTCGCTTGTCACTCTCGAGGCAAAGGCGAGAAAGCGGCTTCGCTTTTCGTCAAGCTCCGCCTCTGCACTCCCGGCGATGGTGAGATACGGCTTGTCATTCATCGTCGTGCTCCTCCTTGGGGAGATATTTCGCCAGCCTGCCGAGAGAGCGCTCCGGGATCCTCGCGCAGACGTGAGTTCCCTCGGCGGTGTATTCCTCGCTCTCCACGGTGCCGAGATCGTGGAGATACGCAAGATCCGCCCCCGCGCTGTACGGTATCTGTATGTCGAGATACAGCTCGGATTCCGAGAAAAAGTCGAATATAGCCGCCCTCAGCTCGTCGATACCGCGTCCGTCTGCCGCCGAGGTGCATATCACGCGCTCATATCCCGGTACAGCGTCGGGGATGAAGCCGTCCGGGACGCAGTCGAGCTTGTTGAGCACCAGAAAGCGCCGCGTACCGACAGCACCGATATCGGAAAGAATTTTCTCCACCACGCCGATGCGCTCGAGATAATCCCCGCAGTCAAGATCGACGACGTGAATCAGAAGATCGGTGAACACCGCCTCCTCGAGCGTGGATTTGAATGCCTCCACCAATTCGTGGGGAAGCTTTCTTATAAATCCGACCGTGTCGGTCAGGAGCACCTCGCGCTCCTCGCCGGACATGCGGCGCACAGACGGGTCCAGCGTGGCAAAAAGCTGATCCTTGGCGTATACGTCCGAATCGCACAGGACGTTGAGCAGTGTCGATTTACCGGAGTTCGTATATCCCACGAGGGAGGCCGTCGGCAGAGCGCGCTTCTTGCGCTCCGCGCGAAGCAGCTCACGGCGCTTGCTAAGCTCCCGGAGCTCATCCTCAAGGTAATGGATCTTGCGCATGATGTGACGGCGATCGGTCTGGAGCTTTGTCTCGCCGGGGCCGCGGGTGCCGATGCCGCCTCCGAGACGCGAAAGCTGTGTCCCGAGGCCCGTCAGCCGCGGAAGCCGGTATTTCTGCTGAGCCAGCTCCACCTGGAGACGTCCCTCGCGCGAGGCGGCGCGTGAGGCGAAGATATCGAGGATGAGCGCCGCACGGTCGACGATGCGCACGCGGCATTTTTCCTCAAGGTTACGTATCTGCGACGGCGAAAGCTCGTCGTCGAATATCACAAGGTCCGCGCGCAGTGCGCCGACTGCACGCCACAGCTCCTCGACAAGGCCGCTGCCGACATAGTATTTTGTATCCGGAGACGGACGGCGCTGGACAAAGCGCTTTACCACCTCGGCTCCGGCGGTCTTGGCAAGCTCCGCAAGCTCGTCAAGGCTCTCGTCCTCACCCGGAGCGACGACCGCCACGAGGATGGCGCGCTCCTTCTCGGAGGCATTGTCGGCAAGGGCGGTATCCGGCGCGCTTTTGTCAAGCTCTGCGGCGTATCCGAAGAGGGCGTCGAACTCCTCCCACAACGATGGCGGAAGCGGTCCGACGGTGTGGGAGAAGCAAAGCGATCCGTCCGTGTCGCGTCCGAGGAGCGATACGCTCGCGCCGGAGATCGTCCCCTTCTCACGATTCACGCCGATGACGACAGACGCGTCAAAGCGCTCGCTCGCAAGGGTGTTGAGATCGATGTCGGACGGCATCGGCACGCCGTTCGGGTGTGTATGAAGCTGGCGAACACCGCAGAGGCGCACCGCGCTGCGGCGTCCGACGTCCGGCGTCTGCGACGACACCGAATCGGCGTCCCCGAGGGTCACGGAAAGCACGGTATTGCGCCGGTCGAGGCAGACGGCGATCTCGCGTCCGTACTCGCAGGTGAAGGCGCGCATCATCTCGGCGAGCTGCGGCGGGATGAAAAGCCCCTCATCGCACACAGTGCCGACGAAAGAGTCTATATATTCAATTGTGGATTTTTTGACAGAATCCGTATTCCCCTGTATTTTCACCAGACACTCTCCCACAGCAATTTTATATCATAATTCAGCAAAAGCAGCCGCGGCAGCGTTTAGGCACGCTCCGGCAGCAACTGATGACAGCATCAGCTTCAGGTGCTTGTAACCATTATATGATACCACTTTTGCGCCGATTTTACAAGTACACTGTACGAAAAAAAGGACTTTGCGCCGAAAACGGCGGAAAT
>CAYVUJ010000042.1:0-8653 GCA_964454825.1 uncultured Lachnospiraceae bacterium
ACCGTGAAGTTGCCGAGCAGCTTCGCGCCCGCGCCGACCATGACGTTGTCCTTCAGCGTCGGATGGCGCTTGCCGCTTTCCTTACCTGTACCGCCGAGGGTCACTCCCTGATATATCGTGCAGTTGTCCCCGACGATCGCCGTCTCGCCGATCACGACTCCCGAGCCGTGGTCGATGAACAGTCCCTTTCCGATCGTGGCGCCCGGGTGGATCTCGATTCCGGTCATGAACTTGGTCGCCTGGCTGATCATTCTTGCAGTAAAATGAGCGCCCTTTTTGTTGAGGGCATGGGCGAGACGGTGCGCGGCCAGTGCGTGAAAGCCTGAGTACAAAAGCACCGCCTCCACCTTTGAGCGCGCGGCGGGATCGCGCTCCATGATTGCGTTTATATCGTATCTCAAATCGTCGGCGATCGCCTTTATGTGGGACGCGGCGCTGTCTCCGGCATTTTTGGCACGTTGGATAACGACACGGCTGCCCTTGCAGGCACTGTGCCGCTTTGCGCACGTTTTCGACGCGTTGTGGGCGCTTTTTTTTGTACCTTCTGCGCTTCCCTTGGCGCTGAGAACGCGGCGTTTCATCTCCTCCGCATTCCGGCGGAGTTTCTCGACATCGCTTTCGGCGATCGCTGCGGATTCCTTCTTTTCGTTCATAATGTGTACCTCTTTATGTCTGTGTCCGACGTCCCCAAACAACAAAAAACGCCTCCCGCCATAAGGCGCAAGAGGCGGACGGGCCGCGGTTCCACTCTTGATTTATCACTTTTGACCCGTAACGAGGGCAAAACGGCGCAAAGCGCGGCTCGCGGGTGCACGTCCGGCACATGCACGCTGCCGCTCACACCGAAATGCGGCATTCTCTTTCGTGATGCGACGCCGGAATCTTCCCGGTCACAGCCTTTATACTAACATTATACTACCGACGGTGATGTTTGTAAAGCCCTTTTTTGGGATTTTTGCGTCGGCTGTACGATATCACACCTCGCCAAAGCCGCAGACGACCGAACCCCGGACAGTCTCAACCAATGCGAATGTGCGCTCACAGCCCCGTCCCGCACTCCCCGGATTTATCGCCGTGACAGTGCCGGAGGCGCTTTCAATGCACCTCTCGCCCCTTTGGTGTGTATGACCGTAGAGCAGGATCTGTGCCCCACGCTCGGCGGCGTATGACACGGCTGTTGAGAGTCCTCCCTTAACACCGAGGGTGTGTCCGTGCACGGCGAGAAAGGTGATGCCGTCTGCCTCGAAAAGCGCCTCGGCGGGGTAAGTGCTCTCGCCAAAGAGCGAGCCCATGTCGCAGTTGCCGCGGACGATGATCCGGGGCAGAGCGGGGAATTTCGTCAGAGCACATTCTGCGTCGCCGACCCCGTCGCCGAGGAACACGCACATGTCGACATGCCCATCACAGCGCGAAAGGATGTGTTCGACGGCGGCGGTGTCGCCGTGCGAGTCCGATATTACGAGAATCTTCATATAAAGCCTTTCAATATTGTCATTACGGTGATATTTTATCAGATTTCGTCATATAAGTCAATGACGACCTTCACATTCCGGCGCAGTGGCGAATACACTGTTATCAAAACACCGAAACGGAGGTTAGCGTGAAAATTACATCAAATCATGTATTTCGTGCATCTGTTTCACGCCCAAATTCTCCTTAAAAAATGGGACCCAACCCATTTTTGTTTCCTTCGGAAACTTGTGTTTCCAAAGGAAACACGGGAGAATTTCAAAACTATTTGTGCCGCCGCAGTGCGGCGGAATGGAGGCATATTATGAAGATCGACAAAAAAACGCTGGAAGCGCTGGGGACACTGCCGGATGATAAGCTGTGGCCGCTCCTTCGGATGGTGTGCGCATCGGCGGGGCTGAGCCTACCTGAGCAGATGCCCTCGCCTGAGCAGATGCAGAATCTGCGCGCCGCGATGTCGAATGTCGGCGACAGCGACCTGAAAAGAGCGGCACAGCTGGCCGCGATCTACAAGGGGGAGAAAAAATGACGGACCCAACGAATATCGCCGGACTGATCTCGTCGCTGTCCGGCGGCGCCGATCTGTCCTCGCTTCTCACGAAGGCGCTTGCAAACAAAGATGTCGCCTCTAAGCTCGGCGACACACTCGGCGACGCGGCGCTCGGGGAGAAGCTCGCCGGAATGCTGCAGGGCGCGGACCTGTCGGCCGTGCTGTCCGCGCTCGGCGGGGGCGGTTCGCCCGACGGAGGTGGTGCGTCCGGCGGCAATGCGTCCGGTGGGGGCAATATACTTGATAACGGCGCGGCGGCCGGTATCCTCTCCGCGCTCGGCGGAGGGGGTGGGCTCGGTGGCGGCAATGCGTCCGGTGGAGCCAATGTGCTTGATAACGGCGCGGCGGCCGGCATCCTCTCCGCGCTCGTCGGAGGCGGTGCACTTGGCGGGGGCAATGCGTCCGGCGGAACGGGCGATGGGGCTGATATGCCCGGTGTGAGCGACGCCGACGGCACAAGTGACGCGTCCGTCACGGCGGACGCTGTGCCTGCCTCGGCTCGCCCGGCGGCCGAGACGGTCGCCGCGCTTCCGTCGATCCTCGGTTCGCTCGGCGGCGCGGATAAGGCGCGCTCGTCTGAGCGGCGGGCCCTGCTGTCGGCTCTGCGACCGTTTGTTGGGGAGCGGCGCCGCCGCGCGATCGATATGCTCCTCGGCTTTGAAAAACTGACGGCGATTCTGCCGGGAGGGAAATGATCATGTATAAGAAGAATTCCGACAGGAGGGATCAGATGAGACGTCAGTATAATCCGCCTCCCACCTACGGCGGCAGTCGTTTCATACGCGCCACACACGGCGTGCGCGGTTTGGAGGACAACGAGTTTGCCTTAGAGGGCGAGTCATGGCGCCCGCAGTCACCGCGCTCTGCAAACCGTGCCCCATATCGCGACGGCGGGCGCAAAATGCCGAACGGAGGAGAGCTTCTCCCGGATTTCGAGTATTACACGAACATGCCCGACGGCGGCGCGGCGGACAGCGCAGATACGCAAAGCCGCAACGGCCATACCGCGCGCTTTGCCGAGTCGGCTCAGAGCCGGGAAAAGCGCCATATGGCGGACGAAGAGTATCGCGATTCGCCCGCACCGGTGGATCGTATCGGGCACGATTATGACATGAGCCCCTCCGACTTTTGGCAGACACCCGACGGAGATGGCCGACGCGCTGCGGATGGGTTCCCGGGCGATTGGCATGAGGGCGGCGCTGTGCATTGGAGCGGCAGCTTCATAGAAGGCCCTCAAGCTTTTGACGGCGGGGAGGCCGCCGACGGCACATATACTGGTGACATCGCGGACACCGACGGCATCGGTTGCGGTGACACCGATGGCGCTCCGGACGGCGGCGGACGCGGCCCGGAGGACGGCAAACGACCCGAACGTCCGCGCCGTCCGATGCGAAGGCGCGGTATGTTCCGTGCTGACAGACCGTTCGGCGAGAATCGGAGGAAGCATGCGTCCGCGCCGTCGGATGACGGATGTGCGGCATGCCCGGATCAGGACGAGGAGCAAAAGCCGCATCCGTTTGCGAATCTCTCGATCGAAGATGGCGATCTGCTGCTGCTTGTCATCCTCGCACTGCTCGCAGGGGAGGATGGCTGCGCCGATCTCGTGGCGACGCTTGCGCTCCTTCTCATGGTGCGGTAGATGACCGCGCTTTGAAGAGGTTGCGAAGTCATTGTCCTGGGCGGCCGCGCTCATCTTCCACCGCTACGGCGTCATGACATATCGTGTCGGTGGGGGCCGTGCGCACCTTCCGCCGCCGCGGCGTCGTGACACACCGTGCCGTCGGGTAGCCTCGCACATCTTCCGCCGCCAGTCATGCCGCGGCACACCGTGCGCGCCGCAACAAACAAAATGCAGGGTGACTGAGGTTCTCAGTCACCCTGTTCGGTGTTGGGCGTTTCGGTGTCGGGGATGACAACCGCGTCCGTGATGTATTCCCATTCGGCAAACGGGTACACCGGATCGAAACGGTGGAACGAGCGACCGGCGTGGCGCGGCTTGAATTCGAATGTGATCTCGAACATATCGCTTCCGCAGTGCACATCGCACGCCGCCTGATACTCCTCGCAGATGAGCTCGCACAGGAACAGACGCAGCGACGATGCGGGAACGACATTCTTCAGCTCACAGAGAGTTATATGCTCCGGCAGACGGGATGTAAACGGCGAGCTCGGCGAAGCGGTGCGCATGCAGATGCGGCCGTTCTTTGTGAGGATTTCGATGACTGTCCTTCCGTGGCCCGACATTTTGACCGCCGTGGTCAGAACGCATGTGGCGAGAAACCACATGTGCTCTGCGGGGATGGCGCATGCCAGGGCGCCGTCACATTCCGCATTTGTGCGGGATGAAAATGAGATATCGGCACCCGATAGGGCCCGTTTCACATGCTCGGCAGCTCTTTGGACGATCTCGGTCAGCCCGTAGGGAGAATATGAGCCGTCACCCTGCATGAGGATCGAGCATATGACGGCCCCTGCGAGGGATCGGCCCACAAGCTCGTTCAGTGTGGAGCTGAGGACGGCAGCCTCCTCGGCGTGACTGCGGGCGAAAATGGCGATCATTTTGCGCGCCGTTTCGAGCTTCGGAAGAAGGTCCTTTTCCGACAGCGGGAGAAAATTGTGCGCGGACATGCCCTCATACGCGAGAAGGAAATCCCGCTTGCTCTTGTACAGGGTTATCAGGATCGCGTCGGAACCGAAGATATCTCGGCGGCACGCGCAGGCGTATGAAAACCCCGGAACACCGGAGAGGGTCAGTTCCAGAGTCGAAAGAGCCTCGTAGCCGCGACTTCTTCTTGCGAATTCTTCGAGCCTGAACGCGTCTGGCCCGGACAGAAATTCTCCGATCGCACCCGCCCTCGATACAGAGCCGATGGCAAAGCGCGCCTCTCTGCCGATCCCGAGTGTTTCGAGGCGGCTGTCAAGCAGGATGCTGCGATCCTCAAGTCCGTGCGAGAAAGGGCTCATGGCGTCTTGCGCACGGCTCTCCGCGGTGGTGTTCGCTGCGTCGCTTTCCTCGGCGGAGTTGCACGCCGCGGCGTTCACTGCGGCGGAATTTCCCGGTGCGGTGTCCTTCGCTGCATCGGCTGTCACGTCGCTCGGTGCGAAGAGTGTTTCCGTTAGATCATTTCCGTTCATGGCGTTCTCCGTCAGCTGTCGCCGTTTGGTACGGCGGGATCCGCACTCGGCGTTGTTGCTTGTGATGGGTCTGCCTCCGGCCCGGTTACGACAACATCGCCTCCGGGCGCTTGTCCCGGGACGTCCGGAGTGCTCGGGACGTTCGGCTCATCGGGCGTGTCGTCATCCGGTGCCGTCGGCGCGGACGGAGCTGGCGTGCCGGACGGCGCGGAGCCGTTCGCCCCCCCGTTTGCCTGGGGCTTGGACGCAGGCTCCGGTGAGGGCTCAGGATCGGGCGCAGGAGCAGGGTCCGGATCGGGCTCGGGCGTGTTGCCTGTACCGCCGGCGTTCGGATCCTGAGGCGGCGGGGGATCATTTTGTCCGCCCTGAGCATTACCGCTGTCCTGTGTGTCGTCGGTGTCCGGCCGGATGGGGGTGGCGGACACAAACATGTAGTTTTCAAAATCTCGGTCGGCGAGCGCTTTCACCTGCGCGTCGGCGATGTCCGCATCCGCACCGTCAAACACGGCGCGAAGCGAGTACAGACTGAAGGACCCGGCGAGCGTCTGGGTTGCATCGGCGACATATTTTGCCGCGCCCTCGGCGCCGCCGCTGACACCTGACGTGAGATCGACGGCGAGAAAATCGGACGAGGCGCTTATCAGCTCCAAATGCGGCGAAAGGCGAGGCGTGGCGAACACGTCGTATGACAGGCACACTCCGAGCGAGCAGCCGTTGGCATTTGCCGCGAGCGCGTTCAGATACGCGACGATCTTTGCCGCAAGCTCACTTCCGAGCTGTTCCGTGTCGATCGGGAGAAAAACGACAAGCTCGTCAAATCCGAACGCCGCGGCGTCGGCGGCGACAAGCGCGTCGATCTGCGCGCAGATGCCGCCGTCGGTAAAATCCTCGGCGGCAAAGATCAGAGCGCTTGTGCGCATCGAACGCTCCTTTGCACGGGATATTGCCGCGCGAATGACCGCGTCTGCTTCGCTGGCGGCAGGCTTTTGATGTGTGAACTTTGCCACCGCGTCGGATGAATATGTCAGATACCCCTCGCGGTCCGCGAGCACTGCACTTATGCCGGTGCTGCCGTTATCAGCAAGCGTACTTACGTACCCGGCCGCACCATTGCTGTCGAGCGAGGTGATCGGCACACACCGGCTCTTTACCGATACGCCCTGCGGATTTTTGTCCGGCTCCCTCCCGGCGCCGGATGACTGCTGCGGCCGTCCCGCACCGGTCCCGGCGAGCTGTGTGCGCTCGGCCTTGGATTTGAGATAATTCCCGTAAGCGACCGTGGCTGCGGAAACGACGGTAAGCGCCGCGACAACGGCCAGCACGCGAAATAGTATCTTTTTTTGTATCGAGCCCGTGTATGAATTTTTGTGATAGTTCAATATATCATCCCACCTTCATGCCAAAAACTGAGCGGTCGTAGAAGCCGTCCGGAAGAACGACCGTATCGGCCGCAGCCTTGACGCACTCCTCCATCGTGATGCGGAAAACGCCCTCCTCGTATGTGTCGGTGAGCGAATCGAAATTCGCCTCCAGATACGCATCCTCTTTCTCCTCGCGAAGGAGGATGCGCACGCCGTCCGGCGACTCGATCGGCGCGGACATTTCGCCCACGTCGAGGCCGAAGGCGGCCTGTTCCACCTCCTCGCGCCAGATGCCGCGGCAGACGTAGATACCGTCGGTGTTTTTGAACATCTCGAGCATCTCGCCGTGCTCGTTTGTGTATTCGGTGAAATCAGCGCCGGTTTTGAGGGCCTTTTCGGCCTCGTCAGCCAGAGCGCGGCACTCCTCGATCGTGTGACGCTGGGTCGAGAAGCAGAGCACCTTCACACGGATGAAGTCGTCGCCCGCGAAGATGTCGCGAAGCGCCGCTTCGTCGGTGACGATGTCGCCCTTTTTTATCATGTCCTCGAAGATCTCGGAGTACACGACCTCATACCTGATCAGCGTGCTGAGCACCTCGCGGTTCATGGCGGACTGGGCGAGCGCTTTTTTCAGTTCGCGGTCGGAGCCGTAGCCCGCCGTATTTTCGTCGAGAGTGCTCTTGACCATTGCGTCGATCACCTCGTTGAAGGGGTCGATCCCGCGCTCCTTTGCGAAATTGAAGCATCCGTAGGTGACGCATAACGCCTGCACCGCTTCGTCGAGAAGCTCACGGTTCAGTTTCTCGGCGTCGGCGATCTCCGATGTGCCGAGATTGCGGTCGAAAAGCGCGTTCATCGCCGTGTAGCGAAGCATCTCGTACGGCACATCCATGCCGCATATGGTGAGCGCGGCGGCCTTTTCCTCCTTGGTACTTTCCAGATTTGTACAGGAAAAGAGTGAGATAACGAGAAGCCCCGTGAGAAGGGCACAGAGGAGTCTTTTCATATTCGCGTGTTCGCTCCGTTCAGATATTTTTACCCGCACGGCGGACATGATGTGCCGGCCGTCGGCGCTCTTTAATACATTACAAAATAATATACATCTATATGTTATAACATTTTGCGGAAAAAGTCAAGGACAAAGCCGAACTTCCTTTGATTTTAACGCGAAGGTGAAAAAAACGTCAAACACCTTGACCGGGCGCATAAATTGCGGTATAATTACGATGAGGTGTGTTATGAAATCAGCGCTTCAGGGATGTTTTGGGAGGTGAAGAGATGGTCCTGATAACCGATGTTATCCCGCACTCGCGTGCCGAAAGGGCGGGGATCGCTTCAGGTGATACGCTTGTCAGCGTGAACGGTCATGAGATACGCGATGTGCTCGACTACCGCTTTTACCTTGCGGATACGCGCGTTGTCATAGAGCTTGAACGCGGCGGCGAGCGCTTTGAGGTCACCGTGCGAAAGACGGAGTATGACGATATCGGGCTCTCCTTCGGCACGCCTCTTATGGACAAAAAGCACCGCTGTGAGAACAAGTGCATCTTCTGCTTCATCGACCAGAATCCGAAGGGAATGCGCGAGAGCATCTATTTCAAGGACGATGATTCGCGCCTGTCCTTCCTCCACGGTAACTACATCACTTTGACGAATCTGCGTGATCACGATATCGACCGCCTGATCGAGATGCATATGTCACCGGTCAATGTGTCGGTGCATACGACCGATCCCGAGCTGCGCCGGATGATGATGGGAAATAAGCGCGCCGGCGAGGTGCTCGCATATATGCGCCGTCTCGCGGACGCGGGGATCAAGCTGCGGGGGCAGATCGTGCTCTGCCGCGGCGTCAACGACGGGGAGCATCTTGACCGCACGATGCGCGAGCTCTATGAGCTTTATCCCGCGATGGACAGCGTCTCCGTGGTCCCGGCGGGACTGACGGGATACCGTGACGGGCTTTATCCGCTCGAGGATTTCACCCCGGAGGAATACGCGGCCGTGATCGCGCAGGTCACAGCCTTTGCAGATCAGTGCGAGGCTCAGTGCGGTGAGCGCGTGTTTTACGTCTCCGACGAGATGTACATAAAGAGCGGTATTCCCCTGCCGCCGTACGAAAAGTGGGGCGATTTCCCGC
>CAYVUJ010000043.1:0-8438 GCA_964454825.1 uncultured Lachnospiraceae bacterium
TCGCATAGATAAGACTTAAGATAATCCACGCCACAGCTCCCCTCCATAGCATCTAAATAATCATTAAACGCCAAAATTCACCAAGCCCACGCGTTAAAAATCTTACTCTCTCCTCATCACAACCCAAAACGTTGCCCGTGTCGCTGACACCTGACACTACCGCTCACGCCGCTTAAAACTACCGTCTGAACGCTTTTTATAGGGCTTACCTTCATACGAAGTCTTAGTCCGCTTATCTGCAAACTTTTTATGTTGAGGCTTTTCCGTTCGACGCAAATCCCGCCCCTTCTCTTTTGGCTCTCGGGTCTCCTGCGAGCGCTCGGGTTTACGAAACTTCGGTCTGCGCGTCACCACTTCAACCCCATGACGCACTTCCGTTTCTTCAATCGTCCGCACTTTTTGCGCAAATTTCTGATCAGCCTTAACAGAGAGCTGAGCTGACTGTTTTTTCTTAGCCTCCACCGAAAAGCCAAACTTACCAATTTTGCGCCCAAGGGTATAGTAAAAACCATGCGCATAGCAAAGGAGTCCTGCCCTTTCAAGATCAAGCGCCCCCTTCTCGTCGATATATTGCTCATCAACATTAACCGCCACAACCTCGGCTAAAAACATATCATGCGTTCCAAACGAACGAACTTCCAAAACCTTGCATTCCATAGAAAGCGGACATTCTTTAATCTGCGGCGCTTTAAGCATAGTCGAAGGTTCCGCCGTCAACCCTGTTAAAGCAAATTTATCCAAATCTCTACCCGACTTCACCCCCACCGTATCAACCGCTGGAGCAATTTTCCACGTCGGCAGATTAACCACAAACTCTTTATTTTGACTAACCAGCTCATGCGTATACCGCGATGGACGCAAAGAAACATAAGTAATCACAGGGTCCGAGCAAATAATCCCCGTCCACGCCGCTGTCATCACATTCGGATGTTCCATATCCCCTGATGAAATTAACGCCGGCGGCAACGGCGAGAGCATCGTCCCCGGTTTCCAAGTCTGTTTGGTCATGCTGAAAATTCCTTAAAAAAGTTACTGCAATAATTTCCGCCTTTATAGCAGAACAAAGAAAAAAGTAAAGAAAAATTTATCCTCGCATAAAAGCATTCTTCCTCATGATCACCTCACGCTCCTGCGCACGAGCAATAAGCGCGGTGGCAAATTCTTTACTTACCGGCACATTTTCATCTCCCAAACCTTTCGGCGCCAGTTCACCCAATTTCTCTGGCTTACCGTTAATCAAAGCTTCAAGTGTCGGCCTAAGGTCAGTTCTAAGGTTAACACCCGCCTGTCTCAAATCCGCAAGCGTCACCACATCTTTACCTTGAGCTATCTTATCATAAGCTAAATCCGCCGGCGTTTTAGGTGCATGCGGCTTCTTCTCTGACACCTGAACATCTCGCAAAGTAGGTTCAGGCAAAGGCCGCTCCGGTGTAAGAACAGCCGCTCGACGACTTTCACTTGCAAGAGAAAGTTCAGATGCAAGTGGTGTCACCTTCGACGTTCCATTTTGCAATTGCCGCTCACGTTCTTGAAGCTCACGCTCACGTTCCTGCAACCGCCGCTCGCGTTCTTGAAGCTCACGCTCTCTTAAAAAGTCAAGCCCGCCGGAATACCCCATCGCAGATAAAATCACCGCCCCAAAAAGCGCTGCCATCAGCTCATCAGAACCGCTATTTCCATTCGAATCACCCATAAAAGCTTCCGAAAACAAACTAAATAAAGATGGATACTGTTCTTTTCCTTTTTTCCCTTCAGCAACAAACTCTTTCGTTTGCCCCTCATTCACAACCGGCTGAACCTCAGGAGTTGGTGCTTCAGGAGCTGGTGCCTCAGGAGTTGGTACCTCAGGAGTTGGTACCTCAGGAGCCCGCGACTCGTTCGTCACCTCCGGCGAAGAACCCTCGCGCACTTTTTCAGCGGTCGGCAGCACAATATCATTTTTATTCTCTACCTCAGGAGCCGGTACCTCCGGAACCGATGCCGCATTCCCCGTTTTTCCATCCACCGGCGCCGCATTCCCCTCTTGCCCGGAAGTTTTTTGTTTATTTAGATCACTTATCACCTCTTGAGCTTTAGCAAACAGCTCCTCATATTTTTTTTGCCCGAGCTCATCTCCATAAGCGAGCACATAAGCCTTCAATAAACGACTTCCCGGTGTCTGAGCATCCTTTTTAGTTCCCGACCCTTGTCCGTTCGTCTCACGAGCATCTAAGGATTTCTTCAGATTTTTCAAACCTTCAGAATTTTCAATAAATTGCGTATAACTCATCTCCCCAAGTGTTTCTCCGAGATTGTTATGCAAATATTTGTTGTAACGCTCCAATCGCTCATCTAAGTTTTTCCTAGTATAAGAAGTAGCAAGAACTAACTCATCATTTTCCAAATTAAATTGTTTAAGGGGAACAGTCCCATTAAGCTCCTCCTTAGAGAAAGACAGCTTTTCTCTCGCATCAGATTCATTACAATAGTGAGCAGCCATCTCAGCAACCGCCAGACGTTCTTGATAAGCCACCCAAAGTCGCTCATCAGCAGTAAGTGTTCCACCGGCTTTGACCTTATCATTAAGCTTTTTCTGACTTTTATCATCCAGTTTCATCTTATCCACAGACAAAAGACAACCATATTCCGTCTGGCTCACCGGAACTTTCATTTTTTTCCCACAAATTTCCAGTGTCACTTGCTCTATATTTCCATTTTTATCTTCTTTAAGCTTAACCATAACACATCACCACAAACAAAAAAATCCCTAAAACTAATATACAAGTATTATACCAATTTTTTCTTAAAAAATCAATAATAAAAACCATTTTCTTAAAACAAAAAAGCGCCCAAACTCTCGCTTGAGCGCTTAAAATTTACTCAAAGAAAGACCTATATAGACTGACTATTACTCTTACTATTAATCACCTTCATCATCTTAAATCTGTCATTCGCTTTTTTAAGCAAGGCCAAGGCAAAATCTTCTTCCACTATGACATTTTGATCTATTATCGCACCTGGCAGGTCATTATTTATAACTAAATCTTCCAATTTGACGCCATTATTAAGCATTTCTTTCTGCACATTCCAAACATCTTCAGCCTTAACACCATGATCAAACAAATCGCCGATAGTTACAAAATCTTTACCTTTACAATATGCATCATATTGCTTTTTCTCATCTGAACGCTCGTCAGAAACTGACACGTCAGAGGCTTGGTCTTGGAGAACACCATCATGAGCATCCTTGCTAATTTCTTGATCAATACCCGTCCTGCTCCCTACTTGAGTACCCGCATCTCCATTCACCTGCGGCTGACCAGTACCCTGTGCTTGAATACCTTTATCCACCTGCTGCGGCTGATCAATACCCTGTGCTTGAGGACCTTTATCCACCAACACTCCCGCCTGCTTTTGCATATCCTCAACAGAAATCCCCGTAATCGCAGCGATCTTATTCATAACCTCGGGGTTCTTCGTATCAAGATTAGCAAAGTAATCTATCGTCGCACCAGAACGTCTAAATCCCTCGCCCATCCCCTTTAACAGATCCATCGGTTTAACAACAGAATTTAAGACAAGCTTATAACTCGCATCCACACCATATTTTTCTATCATTTTATTAAGCGCTTCATCTTTGTCTGTCTGCATCTTAACCCCTGGTCTACTCATCAAATCGAGAATTTTCGCCTCAGTTGCATCATCACGCATCGCCACTTTTATATCACCCCGGTCCTCCTCACCCTGAGTGTTCCCCTTAGATGCGTCTGTGTTTGTGGGTGTGTTTGTGGGGGTTAAGGGTGTGTGTGCTTTAGCTTCCTGTGTCATAAACCAACGCACAGACTCACGCCTTTTAGCCGCTTCAATATCTTCCGGTGTTAACTTAGAAAGCTGTGCAAATTCTTGAAAATGCTTGAGCCCAGCCTCATCACCATACATTTGGCACATTCTGTCTTTTAACAACGCTGCAATCTGTTCTTGCGCTTTCGCATTAAGCTCTGAACCTTCAACATTAACAAAAAATGTTCCAACTGGCTCTTTACCTGTCAATTGATCCTTAGTATATGGCATATGATCAAGCGCCGCCGCATCATCAAGTCCCAAATCCTTCAAAACAGCCGCAACCGCCATTCTGTCTTGGTAATTAACAAACAACTGTTCATCAGCTGATAACTTTTTACCCTTGTTTATCTTATCGGCTAATTTTCCGGTAAGCTTATTCATTTTCTTTTCATCAAGCTCACTTAAATCATCCGTAATCAGATATTTATCTTCATATCGCGAAACATCAAGCTCAAGCTTCTGCCCGCCGACTTTAATATTCAGCTTCATCGAACCGTCAGGTATAAATTCTGTAGCATCTCGCCCGTTTACCCCAACAGCCTTTTTACTCGGCACCATTCCTCCTGTGGGTCCATGCCCCAAATCTATACCCTCAAAACCACGATTCCCATAATGATGATCCGGATTATCTCTTAGTCGACGAAGCTCCGCCGGTGAATAAGAAATACCTTGAATTATAAGTGGATCCTCTTTAGTCACCCACCTACCATTAGCCCATATAGGCGCATCATAATCTTCAGCATCTGCATAATCTTCATTTTTCCTTTCTTTCTCTTTTTGAGCTAAGTTCTTCGCTTCCTCAGAAAGACCAGACCGCTCAGCAAATGCTGCAAAATGTTTTTCACCAACCTCTTTGCCGTAATATTCAATCATCTTTTCTTTAACTTTCTCAGCAAAAGCTGCCCGATCAACACCACTTTCGTTAAGCCCATCCACATTTTCGCTATAAGCTTTTACTCTCTTTTCGCCGATAACTTCTTCCAATGTATATGAAGCCCCTAAATCACCCCGACCAGTAAGCTCTTTGATCACACTGCCAGCAATGCACGCATCTTGAGCATGCACATACAACATCTCTTCATCAGAAAGATTTTCTTCACCTTGGTTCATTTTATCAATGAGTTCTTTCTTAGCTTCGTTATCAAGCTCACCAAACATCAAAAAATACTTAGGCTTATCCTTCTCCTTAGCGATCGTAAGCACAACACCATTTTTCCCAATCTCAAGCTTACACGTTACCACCAAAGCTTCTTCAAGCACTTTTTTATCTTCTTCTGTTAAAAAAGACATAGCAACCTCCATATAAACATAACATATAGTTAAATTAACTAAATATAGTTAATAATACCCTAAAATTCCCCCTCTGTCAAACAAAAAACACACCACAAAAAAAGGCAGGAAAGAAACCTGCCTAAAACACGCTTTTTTTAAGAAAATAACTTTCCCCAAAAAGACTTCTCTTCCTCGGGAGACTCCGTTTCAAAGAGTTCCAAACACTCCCTTTGCTTGTCATTAAGCTTAGAGGGAATGACCACCTTAAACTGCACAAACAAATCCCCGCGCTTATCAGAGTTCATCTGACGCATTCCTTTCCCTTTAAGACGCACACGATCCCCCGGCTGCGTTCCGGCTTTAATATCAACGCTAATTTCTTCACCGTCAATTCCTTTGAGCTTAAAAGAACCGCCAAGCGCTGCTTTTGCCATCGAAATCGGCGTTTCAACAAACAAATCCGCCCCATCACGTTCATAAAGCTCATGATGTTTGATAGAGATAAACACATACAAGTCCCCTTTCGGACCGCCGCGCTTTCCAACCTCTCCCTCGCCAGAAACCCGCATCCGCGTACCGTGCTCAATCCCCGCCGGAATTTTGATTTTAAGTGATTTTTCGATTTTTTCTTTACCCGTTCCGCGGCATTTCTTACACTTTTCAACAACCACACGCCCCGAACCGCGACACTGCGGGCAAGTCGTTTCAAACACAAAAAAACCGCCCTGCTGCGTGCGCACTTTCCCCGAGCCGTTACATGTCGGGCAAATCGGTGCTTCTTTGCCGTCTGCCGTGCCAAACCCATGGCAATGCTCACATTCTTTAGAAGTATCAACCGTAATTTCTTTTTCAATACCTGAAAACGCTTCTTCAAGCGTCATCGTCACATCATAACGGATGTCATTACCCCGTTCGGCATATGAGCGCTGACGAGCCCGTCCCTGCCCCGTAAACTCAGAAAAAATATCGGAAAACACATCAGCAAACCCCGCACCTGTAAAGTCAAACCCGTCAAACGGATTAGCCCCCGCACCGCCGCCCATACCGCCGGCAAACGCCTGATGCCCGTAGCGATCGTATGCCGCACGTTTTTGTTCGTCTTTTAAGACTTCGTACGCCTCATTAATTTCCTTAAATTTCGCCTCCGCCTCTTTATTATCAGGATTGCGGTCAGGATGATATTGCATAGCAAGCTTGCGATAAGCTTTCTTAAGCTCATCGGCACTCGCGGTTTTAGATACGCCTAAAGTTTCGTAATAGTCAGCACTCATATTTCAAATAACCATAATATTGTTTTAAATCTTTAGGTTATTTAGGAATATTTATCCGCTAATGCAAGCTTTTTAACAAGGATGTAAACATTTTTAAAGAAAAAAGCTAACACCGCCCGCTTTGCGCAACATTAGAAACCACATCGTTATGAAGGGTCACTTTAACCGTGCAGGTCGACCCTGCTGTACCTGCCGGCGGATTATTGTATGAAATAAGCTCCCCACCACCAAGCGGACGATAATTAGTATAATAAATCCATACCACATCACCGTTAGCCAAATTTTGCACTGTGTTTGGCGCCCCGTTTGTATTAAAAAGCGAGGTCATCGACTGCCCCTGATAAGCAGTAATCCCTTGAGTTTGTAAATAAGCCCTGCGTGACATATTACCGCAAGTTAAACACTCACACCCGCTCACAGCAAGCACAGCCCCTAAAAGCGCCGCAAAAATATATCTCTTTTTCATAACATACCTCCCTAAAAAAATAAACCACCCGAAGATATAATCAGCCATCTTTCAAAAACAACCCTAAAACAAAAAAGAAAGCCCCCTAAAAAGAAAGCTTTCTCGTTAAAAAAGACACTCTCAGCTTACCGCATAAAGTGTTGCAGGTACACCACTGCTACCACAACTCGCACCATGCTCGTTAAAAATCATACTCTCAACCCACAGCTCGCCAACCGTCATGCTTGCACAACTCGCACTGCGCTCGTTAAAAATCATACTCTCAACCCGCCGCAGCTAAAGTATTGCAGGTGGTGCTACCACTGGCGCTGCCACTATTGGCAGTCTGAAAAGGCTTGACGCACATACGTTCTGTAAAACTCAACATTAAGTTTACACAAACTACCCTCAGCATAATTTCCCAACTCGCAATAACGAACAATTTTGCCATTTTGCGGGTTCACATAATACGTCCACAAAATAACATCATTACCAACATATCTTGCATGCATAGGCTCTTCAAAATCATCAAAGAATTTGCGCATTTGTTGCCCTTCCTTGATGTCAAAGCCAGCAACCTTAAAGATACGATTACCAAGCTCAGGTTGAGTTTCAGGTTGAACATCAACACTTTGATAATATCCGCCATTTCCCTCTTGGTAGAAGACACGACGAGAAGCACCGCCGTCAGCCGCATCTAAACGCCCGGCGCCACCGGCCAAAGCTTTAGATTTTGCCTTGCATGAACATTCATAATCCCCTCTGTCATACACAAACGCTGCGCCATTATTTAAGCCGTTTGTGCCATAAACCGGAGCCCCCACAGCCGCACCACCATTATAAGCATTGCCGCCCTGAGCGCCATAAACCGGAGCCGGAGCCCCCGCCGCAGCACCATACGGATAGCCATTTTCAGCATAAACCGGAGCCCCCACAGCCGCACCACCATTATAAGCATTGCCGCCCTGAGCGCCATAAACCGGAGCCGGAGCCCCCACAGCCGCACCACCATTATAAGCATTGTCGCCCTGAGCGCCATAAACCGGAGCCGAAACACCCGCACCATACGGATAGCCGTTATTCGCATAAGCACTTTCCCGATATAAAACATCGCCTTGCTCTGTTTGCTGAGCCAGCTCATCTGCTACATAAGGCACATTGTCCGCCCCCTCATGAATAACAACCATCTCATCAATCTGTTGCCCTTGCAGGTTTCGAGCGTTTCTTTCCCCCTCATCATCATACTCATAACAAGAATAACAAGCTGTCAACCCCAAACATAATGCCATCAAAGATATTCCACGCATTTTAGATCTCCTAATTTAACTAATTGAGGGCATAATAAAACAAAAAGATTAAGATTTACTTACCAACCGGAAAACAATTTCATCAAGCAGTAAAAACCCCACATCGGTTAAAAAAATGCGCTCTAAATCCCGTCCCATAAGCTTCTCTTTAACAAGCATATCAAGCGCTTCATTATTAATAAAATCAAACAGCTCCAAAGATGAGGCACGTTTAAAAGCATCAGCCTTAATCCCCTCTTTAACCCGAAGCCCCATCAAGATAAGCTCTTCTGCCCGCTCAAATGACGTAAGCGTTTCACTGATACGCCCGTCAACAGTAGC
>CAYVUJ010000044.1:0-5061 GCA_964454825.1 uncultured Lachnospiraceae bacterium
ACACAGGTCGATGAAGCAACGAGGGCAAAGCATATTGCTGATATTCGGAATGATACCGAGACTCAGAGAGAAGTTTTTTCACTTGAACAAATAAAAGAGCCTGTTGAAGCCTCTCGTATGGATATGAAATGCCCAAGATGCGGAGGTGATCTTGTTATAAGAACTGCCAAAAAAGGCGATTCACTTGGAAGGCAATTCTATGGTTGTTTGAATTTTCCTAAATGCAGATATACACGAAATCTGTGACGGTGTATGTTGATCTCTGGCAACAACGTCGACGGATTTGTCGTCACTGTGCATAAATAGTTAATCAAACACCGCACAATTCGGTCGGCCGCCTTGTACCGTCGGAATTGTGCGGTATTGTCCCCCAAAACGGCGTCAGACAAGACTGATGCCGTTTTTTGCGTGATTTCAGCGAAATTTCCCCGCCACTTCATAAAAACATCACATTGGGCAAATATAATAATGACAGAAAAACAAAAGGAGCGTTGTCTCCGAAGTATATGAAAGGCGGCTTTGATATGGATAACAACAGACAGAATGATTTCGAAAAGAAATACGATAGCGACGAATTCGGACGAAGATACGGCGACGCCGGAGCGAATGCGGAGAATATGCCTCCCCGTGCCGCCGGCGGGGAAGCGTTCGGCGCGGCACAGCAAGGGGGAGACGGCGTTCCTTTCGGAATGAATACTCCGCCTGCAAACGCTTATACCTCTCAGGGTATTCCGAACCCGCAAGGAACCCCGGATCCGGTACGGCCCACGGATGCGCAGAGCACTCAGGGTATGCCGGATCCGCATAGCACACAGAGCACCCCGGGCGCACAGCGCACGTACAACGCCCCGGACGGCACATACAGTATGGCGCGTCCCGCAAACGGCACGACATATGTCCGTCCGCCGCAGGGTAGCACTGCTCAGAGAGGGGAATGGTCGTCAAATTCAAATTCGTCCTACGCTGCGGCACAAAGCGATACATGGCAGGGCTCTGCTCCGTATGCGCGGCCTGTGTATGCAGATCAGCCTCATTTCGGACAGCATCCGGGCGGTGACTACGCGCCCCGCCACACGCCGGATGACACAAAGAAGAAAAAGAAGGACCGCAAGGCTATCTCCGCCACAGCCGCGGCGATATTGTGCGCGGCGTGCATCGTAGCATCCGGTGCATTCGGATATCTCGGCGCGACGGTGGCCATGCGTGGGAGTGATGGATCGCCGGTGGGCGGCTCGTCTGTGGCGTCTGGAGACCGCACCACCGTTTTGTACCGTTCGGTCAGCACCGACGCCGAGGCAAAGACGGAGGCGAGCCTCAAGGATGTCATCGCGGCGGTGGAGAACAGCGTGGTTGAGATCACCACGGAATTCAAGTCCTCCGGCTTCTTCCAGTATGTGTCAAGCGGCGCCGGATCAGGTGTCGTGATCTCCGAGGATGGATACATCGTGACGAACAATCATGTCATATCAAACGAGGGCAAGCTCGCCGATACCGTCATGGTCAGAATGAAGGACGGTGCGATGTATGAGGCGCGGCTCGTGGGACGCGACGCCGATACCGATATCGCCGTGATAAAGGTCGAAGCGTCGGGCCTTCCCGCGGCGGTGTTTGGCGACAGCGACAGCCTGTACGTGGGGCAGGATATCATAGCGATCGGCAATCCGCTCGGCGAGCTCGGCGGAACTGTCACTGAGGGCATAATCAGCGCGCTCGACCGTGAGGTTGATGTGGAGGGCGTAAAGATGAACCTCCTTCAGATCAGCGCGGCGGTCAATCCCGGCAATTCCGGCGGCGGTTTGTTCAACATGAAGGGCGAGCTTGTCGGTATCGTCAATGCCAAATCCTCCGGCAGCGGGATCGAGGGACTCGGCTTTGCCATCCCCTCGTCCGATGCACAGAGGGTCGCGTCGGAGCTCATGGAAAACGGCTATGTCACCGGAAAGCCGTATCTCGGCATATCCTTCTACTACGCAGGAGATGAGCTGACCGCGTACCGCTATTTCGGCAGTCAGGCCCCCGGACTCTATGTCTATTCGACATTGAAGGGGTATAACGATACGGTCCTTATGCCGCGTGACCGCGTGGTCGAGATCAACGAAAAGGAGATCGTCTCTCAGGATGATGTCGTTCAGATACTGAAGGAGAGCAAGATCGGTGATACTCTGAACTTTACAGTGTACAGAGAAGGCAAGCGGACGGAGCTTGAGGTCAAGGTGTACGAGTACGTCCCGAGCGATGATGATAAGGTCAATTTTGAGTCCTGAGGGGCAAGCATTCTGAATAAATAACTAAGACGGGGGTGCCGAAGCATCCCCGTCGGCAATTTGTGCGAAAAAGGTTGCAACAAAATCCGGTGTGTGGTAAAATGTTCTGTAACAAGATGTCAGGGAGGGGAACATGGCGAAACTTTTGATATGTGACGACGAACAGCTCATCCGTGCGATGATCTCGAAGTACGCAAAGTTCGAGGGACACGAAACGGACGAGGCGGAAAACGGGATGGAGGCGCTGGCAATGTGCGGGCGCACTCGATACGATCTTGTGATAATGGATATTATGATGCCGTAGCTTGACGGCTTCTCCACTGTCCGCGAGATCCGTAAGAGTTCGGAGGTGCCGGTGATCTTTCTGTCGGCCAGAGGCGAGGAATACGACAAGATCAACGGCTTCGAATCCGGCGGCGACGACTATGTGGTCAAGCCGTTTTCCCCCAAGGAGCTGATGCTTCGTGTGAACGCGATCCTGCGCCGGCGCGGCGGTGGTGACACGGCCGAAAGACAGGAGTTTTCGATCGGTCCGCTCCGGTGCGACATTACCGGACGTATCGTTTATGTAAACGGCGTGCGCGTTGAGATGACTCCGAAGGAGTATGATCTGCTTTTTTACATGATCCTCAACCGCAACATCGCCCTAAGCCGGGAAAAGCTCATAACCGAGGTGTGGGGCTACGATTACTACGGGGACGACCGCACCCTCGATACGCATATAAAGCTGCTCCGCCGCTCGCTCGGTGAGGCGGCGCGGTACATAGTTACCCTGAGAGGAGTTGGATATCGCTTTGATACGAATGAATAAAAAACGCCGCACGCCGAGCATGCGTCTGCACCTGTTTGCATATCTCGCTATGTTCTGCGCATTCACCATCGTTCTTTTGTGGGTGTTTCAGATCGTTTTTCTCGACCGCTTTTATCAGACGGTGATGCTCGGCAGGATGGAGAAGGCTCAGCGCGATGTTGTATCGGCGTGGGCGGACAGCACCGATGATGAGAGCTTCACTGCAAGCGTGTTCGACATCTCCGAGTCCACGGGCTTTTGCATATCGGTCTATCGCATCGAGGGTGGCTCGGGAGAGCGCATCGTCAAGGCGCACGAGCATCCCTTCTGCCGGATACACAATATCCAGGACCAGTCTCAGCTTTCAACCTTTTATAACGGCGCTCTGGAGTCGGGCGGCAGCGCGCTGTTCCGTTTTAATGAGGACACGCTTGCGGCGAGCGACGAGGGCGGCTCCATCGTATCTGTCAGATTGGCTCAGGCAAAAGGGGCGAGCGTGATGACGCTCGTGAACTTCGATATTTTCCCGGTCGGCTCCACGGTCAGCACGCTTCGCATACAGCTCGCCGTCGTGACGGTGATCCTTCTTCTGGCGTCGGCGTTTCTTGCGATCCTTATTTCGCGCCACCTCAGCCGTCCCGTATCAAAGCTCAACGATGAGGCGAAAATGCTTGCCGCCGGGGATTACTCGGTGCATTTCGACGCGAGGGGCTGCCGGGAGATCGTCGAGCTTTCGGATACGCTCAATTACACCGCTTCGGAGCTTGGCCGCGTGGACGCGATGCAGAAGGAGCTGATCGCAAACATCTCCCATGATCTGCGCACCCCGCTCACCATGATATCTGGCTACAGCGAGGTCATGCGCGATATTCCCGGCGAGATGACCGCCGCGAATATGCAGATCGTGATCGACGAAACGGCACGCCTCACTTCGCTCGTCAATGATGTGCTCGACCTTTCGCGCCTCACCTCCGGGAACATGCAGCTCAGTCCGACGCGCTTTTCGCTCACCGCGCTTGTATCAAAGACAATGGAGCGTTATGCCCGGCTTATAGAGCGCGAGGGGTATGTCATCTCCTTTGCCGCCGAGGATGAGTGCTTTGTCGTTGCCGACGAGGTGCGCATATCCCAGGTGCTTTACAATCTCGTGAATAATGCGATCAGCTACACCGGCGAGGATCGACGCGTCACCGTCGTGCAGAGTGTGCACGGCAAGATCGTGCGTATCAGCGTTACCGATACGGGAGAAGGCATCCCGGAGGATAAGCTTCACTTGATCTGGGAGCGCTATTATAAAGCGAGCGAATATCATCGCCGCGGCGCACTCGGCAGTGGGCTCGGACTGTCCATTGTGAAGGGCGTGCTCGACCAAATGGGCGCCGTGTACGGCGTCAGCTCTACACTGGGAGAGGGCTCGACCTTCTGGTTCGAGCTGCCGATATCGCCTGATGCAGAAAACGAACCGTGCGGAGGTGAGCTATGACGTTCGACACACCTGTCACCGAGCTCAAGGGCGTGGGCGCCGCCAGAGCGAGCGCTCTGCTGAGGTTGGGCATATCCACTGTCGGCGATCTGGTGTACCATCTTCCGCGCGCGTACCAGAATCGCGGCGACATAACGACGGTAGAGGCGGCGCGCGATGCGCGAGGCCCTGTCGCGCTTGTTCTGACCGTATCCGCAGAGCCGAGCCTTGCGAGACTGAACAAGGGTCTGACGATGCTTCGCTTCCGCGCGTTTGATGAAAGCGGAAGCGTGCAGATAACATACTTCAACCAGCCGTTTCAGAAGGATGTGTTCCGCACGGGGGCGACCTTTCGCTTCTTCGGTCGGCCTGAGATGAAAAAGGGCACGCTGTCCCTCACAAACCCCATCGCCGAGGCTTGCCGGGAGGGTGACACCTCGTCACTTCGGGATATCGTGCCGGTGTACTCACTCACCGCCGGGATCTCGCAGAAATTTCTGTGCCAGCTCATGACCGAAGCGCTCGGACAGCTTCGCACTGTTCCG
>CAYVUJ010000044.1:5071-8374 GCA_964454825.1 uncultured Lachnospiraceae bacterium
TCGATAACTCGCTTTGCACCAAGAACGCGGCACTGCACAATATCCATTTCCCTGACAGCATCGCTGAGCTTGAGGCGGCGCGCCGCCGTCTCACCTTCGACGAGCTCTATGTTATGGCACTCGCGATGGCGATCAGAAGAAACGGCAGACGCAAAAACAGCGCGGCGGCGCTGTCAAACGGCGAGATCTCACCCCTTTGCGCGCTCTTTGAGTATGAGCTCACCTCGGCACAGCGTCGCTGTGTCGCCGAGATCGCCGGAGATATGGCGCGCAGCGTGCCCATGAAGCGTCTGCTCTGCGGAGACGTCGGGAGCGGCAAGACCGCCGTCGCGGCGGCGGCGGCGTATATCTGCGCGATAAACGGCCGTCAGGCGGCGCTGATGGCTCCGACGGAGATCCTTGCCAAACAGCATTATGCCTTCTTCGCTCCGCTTTGGGAGAAGCTCGGCCTTGGATGCGAGCTTCTGTGCGGATCTATGAGCGCCGCACAGAAGCGGCGTGTCACGGATCTGATCGCATTGGATGGGGCGCCGCAGCTTGTCGTCGGCACCCACGCGCTCATCACGGATAATGTGCACTTTCGCGATCTTGCACTTGTGATCACAGACGAACAGCACCGCTTCGGTGTCAGTCAGCGCTCGGCGCTGGAGGAGAAATCCCGCTCGGCTCACACGCTCGTCATGAGTGCGACGCCGATCCCGAGGACACTGACGCTTGCGAAATACGGCGAGCTCGATGTCTCCCGCATCGACGCGCTCCCCGCCGGACGCAAGAAGATCGGCACCTTTCGCGTGGACTCCACATACCGCGAGCGTTTGTACGGATTTATAAAAAAGCAGGCCGGCGAGGGGCATCAGACATATGTTGTCTGTCCGTCCATCGATGAGCGAAAAACGGATGATGAGGACTCGCTCGCAAACCTCTCCTTCGGCGATATGTTTGCGCCGGAGATCCTTCCGGTAAAGTCCGCTACGATGTGCGCAAAGGAGCTTGCGGACGCATTGCCCGGAGTTCGTGTCGGCTGTGTCCATGGCAAGATGAAGACGGCGGAAAAGGACGCGGTCATGAACGCGTTCTCTTCCGGCGAGCTTGACGTGCTGGTCGCTACAACAGTGATCGAGGTCGGCGTCAACGTGCCGAATGCGACACTGATGGTCGTTGAGAACGCCGAGCGATTCGGGCTCGCCCAGCTCCATCAGCTGCGTGGACGCGTGGGACGCGGCGAGGCGAAATCGTGGTGCATCCTCGTCTCGGATTCCGAGACAGAGGGCGCAAGAGCGCGTCTTGAGACGATGGAACGCACCTCGGACGGCTTTGAGATCGCCGAGGAGGACCTGAAACAGCGCGGACCGGGCGATTTCTTCGGCGCGGGAGAGCTCCGTCAGAGCGGAAATTATGTTCCGCCGCTTGCGGCATGCTGTTCGGACGAGGCGCTCATGGAGGCTGCGGCCGCGGCCGCGCAGCGTACCTCGGATGAGGACGGCGCTCTGAGCGCACCGGAGCACTCGCTCCTTCAGGCGGCGGTCGCGCGATTTGTCGAGAATGTTGCAAACACCGTGAACTGAGAGCCTTCTTGTAGTTTGTGGTGTGTTTGAGGCAACATCATATGACACTTTCCGGTGATCCATGATGGTGCATTTTGGGCCGGTTATCGTGCAAGCGGCGGGCAAATTGCTAAAATTTTTCAAAAAAAACGCGGAACTTATTGAAATATATATCCTGACTTGCTATAATATAGCATGATAGACCCGAAAAGGGTAAAATCGACCATATGCCGCTTGGCGGCTAAGGAGGATAATTATGATCAAAGTAGGAATTGTAGGTGTTCGCGGACTCAGCGTCGTCGGCGCCATGAAGGCTATGCCTGACGAGGTGAAGATCACCGCTGTGTGTGACCTCGACGAGGGCTGCCTCAACTATGCAAAGGAAGAGATCGAGAAGGACAACCCGAACGCGGGTGACGTCCAGACATACCGTATTTACGAGGATATGATCGAGAAGGCGGACATCGACGCCGTTGTCATCTCCACTCCAATGCAGTGCCATGTCCCGCAGGCTATCACCGCGCTTCAGGCAGGCAAGCACGTTCTCTGCGAGGTTACCGCAGGCGTTACCATGGACGAGCTCTGGTGGCTTATCGAGAACGTTGAGAAGTCCGGCAAGATCTACATGTACGCAGAGAACTACTGCTACATGCCTGACTGCCAGCTCGTCCGCGCGCTGGTCAAGAAGGGCATGTTCGGTGACATCTACTACGGTGAGGGCGAGTACACTCACGACTGCACCGAGCTTCGCAACTGGCACGGCAAGACCGGCTGGAGAAGCTACTGGCAGATGGGTACCCGCGGAGCGTTCTATCCGACTCACTCCCTCGGCCCGGTGATGCAGTGCTTCGATGACGACCGCATCGTTTCGATCGCGTCCTACTCACCCGGAAACCACAACCCCTACGGCCTGCGTAACGACGACCTCACCCAGACCATGTGTATGCTCGAGAGCGGCAAGCTTGTCAAGCTCCGCGTCGACACCATCTCTCCCCGTCCGCACGCAATGACCTACTACCAGATTCAGGGTACGAAGGGCTGCTACGAGGCTCCCCGTCTCGGCGGCGAGGCTCAGATCGCGATCGTAACCGACGATGATCCGCAGGGCTACACCCACTGGCGTCCGCTGTCTGACTTCAAGGAGTTCCTCCCTGAGCGCTACAAGAGCGGCGCAGGCGACGGTGCAGGCCACGGCGGCGGTGACTACTACATCGTCAAAGACTTCATCGACGCTATCGAGACCAACACTCAGCCTGAGCTCAACGTCTACAAGGCGGCAGAGTGGACTTCCGTTGCGCTTCTGTCTCAGCTTTCCGTCACCAATCAGGGCAAGCTCCTCGAGGTTCCGAACTTCCGTGCGAACATGCCTTGGGCAGAGAAGACGATCACTCTCTGATTTCAATTCTAAAGAAAAACGCATCCGACCATCCATCGGGTGCGTTTTTTGCTGTCCGCCGAAAATTCCTTGTGGTCCGCCGCAAAAGACTGCAAAGGCGGACTGCAAAAAGGAGAGCATTCTACGGCATTAGACACATATCCGGCGTTATCTGACGTTTTTTCCGGCGCTGTCGTCTGCACTGTGTCCTGTGATTTTACGGAACAATCTCTTCTTGAACGCCTGAATTCTTGTCATATATCCACCGGTATACAGAGCACCAACAAGAAGCACACCGCCGATGATCCCCAGAGCGAAGGAGGCGATATCCTCATATACCCCTTTTGTGTCAAGGCCTGTAAAATTCAGCACACTGTAAAGAAT
>CAYVUJ010000045.1:0-8256 GCA_964454825.1 uncultured Lachnospiraceae bacterium
GGGATTACCACATGTTCTGCTCCGACAGACGCTTCGACGAAAACTCCGTCGCCGCCCACTTCGACGAGTGCTATGCGCTCTTCGAGCAGGCGATTGCAGCCGCGGACAGCCGCGATCAGGAGATCCGCCTCAAGCAGCTCTCCTGCCACATGATCTACGAGGGTTGCTACTGCGACTACCGTCTCGCCCTCGAGAGCGGTGACGAGGCCCGTCAGAAGGAGCTCTCCGACCGCTACGACGTCATGGTGGCACGCCTTGCGGAGTGCGGATTCAACATCCACGCGATCATGACGGTGGACGGATGTCTGAACGACTATGAGGAGACGCTTGTCGAGGAGTTTGAAAACTACTGGGCAGGCTCAAAGGACAATAAAGGCCATGGCAACGATCCGTGGTATGCGGATTATCTGAACGACGATAAATAAAAAAATACGGGGATCAGCCTTCAGTGGCTGATCCCCGCTTTCGTTTGTAAGTAGCGCAGGCGCTGTGTAAAGGCGCCGTGTGATTCTCAGATTATCCGTGTGTCATCTCACGAAGCATCGCGACCGCCTCCGCGGTCTGCTCGCAGATGAAGTCTATCTCGTCCGGGGTGTTATCAGCGCTGATCGTCAGCCTCAGCGACGACTTTGCAATATCTTCCGACAGGCCCACAGCGAGAAGAACATGGCTCGGATCGAGCGATCCGGACGTACACGCCGATCCCGAAGACGCAGCTATCCCGCGCAGATCGAGCTGGTTGATGAGGCTTTCGCCCTCAACGCCCTCGAAGCAGAAGCTGGCGTTCCCGGGCAGTCTGTGCTCAGCCGAGCCTGTCAGAAAGCTGTTTGGAATACGCAATATCCCCGCGATCAGCCTATCTCGCAGTGACACCATCGCCGCGCGCCGCGCCCCGAGATTTGACACCGCCTCCTCAAGGGCCGCCGCCATCGCCGCAATGCCCGGGAGATTCTCGGTCCCTGCACGCGCCGAGTGTTCCTGTGCCCCGCCGAGGATCATCGGAAACGGACAGATCCCATGGCGCACGTACAGCAAACCCACACCGCGCGGTCCGTGGAACTTGTGCGCCGAAAGCGACATCATATCAAAATCCCCCGCGCGCACCGGGAGCTGTCCGATTGCCTGCACCGCGTCGGTATGGAACGGTATGCCGCGAGCGCGGCACATCGCCGCCGCCTCTGCAACCGGCTCGACCGTGCCGATCTCATTGTTGGCGTACATCATCGACACACCAGCCACATCGTCGCCGAGGAGCGCCTCAAATTCCGCGAGATTCACACGTCCGGAGCGATCCACAGGGCAAAGAGTGATCTCAGCGCCGCGTTCACGCAGTCTGTCGAGAGCGTGGAGCACCGCATGATGCTCCACAGGAGTGGAGACGATACGCCGTCTTGACGTGCGCACGCCGTGAGCCCAAAGAGTCGCGATTGCCTGATTGTCGCTCTCGCTCCCGCCTGAGGTGAAGTATATCTCGTGCGGCTTTACCCCGAGAAGGGCGGCAATGCGCTCGCGGCTCTGCGTGAGGAGGTGCTGCGCGCGCGCGCCCTCGGCATGGAGGCTCGACGGATTGCCGAAGCATTCAAGCGCCTCGAGATACGCGTCCCTTGCCGCCTCGGACATCCTCGTCGTCGACGCGTTGTCGGCGTAGATTCGGTTCATTCACACACCTCCTTCGGGGCAGCTATATTTCATGTAATCTCAATTCTTGTCATCGGCTGTCTGCCGCTCACCGCACTCAAAATCGGCCGGATAAAGGATATACTCCTGATTCGGATACCCCATCTCCTCAACCAGCGCACCCTCTGAAAAACCGTACTTTTCGTATAGCGCTCTCGGAGCAGTCCCCTTTTCATCATCGGCGCGAAACGTGCAGACCGTGATCTCAGAGCTTCTGTCCAAATTCCGCAGAGCCTCATTCATTAGCATCGAAGCAACGCCGCGGCGGCGATGATCCGGGGAGACACCGAGACAGCAGATCATGTTGTGGCTTCTCGAGAAAAGCATCACACCTACGATCTCACCGCCGGTCTTTACGCAGATCGCCTGCCGTTTTTCCATGAACTTAAGGACGGTGGCTTTGTGCTCGTCGAGCTTCTCCTGTGTCTCGAGTCCGGGGAAATTCCAGCTGATCCTGCTGACGAGCCCCATCCAACGCTCGATATCCTCGGGCGTACCGTAAAAAAGCTGCATGTTTTCCTCCGTTATATCAATAACCCACGCAAGGCACCCGCGTACTCGGGCGGCGCGGAGAGCCGACACATTGTCGTTGCCGATTCGGTCTACACGCACACCTCCGCGACTTTAGTTCAACTCTATATATTCCCTAAGCGCGGTATACTCACGCAGGTATATTCCGCGCTTCTCTTCGTTACTTTCCGCGAAATCATTATGCTTCGAGTATATTTCAAGCATATCGCATAGCTTGGCCCATTCGGTGCGCAGTCCCCGCGCGATCTCACCGTCTGTCAGTGCCTTCTCTGCCTCGCCTGTAATGTCGCAGAGAAAATAGTGACTTATGAATTTGTACTCTTCGTAGAATTCATTTAGTGTGAGAAAGCAGCGGACGGGCCTCACAACATATCCCGTTTCCTCGCGGACCTCGCGGACACAGCACTCCTCGGGGATTTCATTTCCCTCCAGGCCGCCGCCCGGGATCATATAAATTCCGGTCTTCACCTCGTGTGATACGAGAATACGCGAATCCTTTACCACGATACCTCTGCATGCCACACGCGTTTGGGAATAGGTTTCATGTGCATTTGCACCGTGAATATCAATTGTTTTTACAGACATAAGCCACCCTAAAATGCGCCGCCGACCGCATCAAGCTCCATCATTGCGCACTCCTCGAGGATGATCGCGCGCTCCGAGAACGGCACGCGCTCACCGCGAATGAGCTGATATGTCTCGTGCCCCTTCCCTGCGAACAGGACGATGTCCCCCGGCTCGCTGAGGCGCACTGCCTCGCGGATCGCCTCGGCACGGTCGGGGATCGCAACGTACGGACACGGTCCGTCCCACGCGGCGAGAATGTCGCGTATGACATCCTCCGGCGGCTCGAAATCGGGGTTATCGCTCGTCACGACCGCGAGATCGGCGAGCGTTGACGCAGCGTGTGCAAGCTCCGCGCGCCGCCCCTTTGTGCGTCCTCCGACAGAGCCGAACACGCAGATCAGCCGGCTCGGGGAATATTCCCGGAGCACCGACAGCGAGCTCGCAAGCGACACACCGTTGTGCGCGTAGTCGATGACGAACGTCCGGCCCGTGATGGCGGGGACGATCTCACACCTTCCCGGCGCGGCGGCATGTCCGAGTGTGCGCGCGGCGGCGATCTCCGACACGCCGAAGTGACTCGCGATCGCCATGGCACAGAGCGCGTTCGACACGCTGAAACGTCCCGGCTGGCACAGGCGGACCTGCGTCTCGCCCTGCGCACAGTGGAGAGTGAAGCTCACCCCGAGCACGCTGTCGTCGCGATATGGGCTGATATCGCACCCGTAAAAATCCGCGTCGGCGTTGTGTACCGAAAAGGTCGCTGTACTTGCCGCGCAGTGAGCGCGCATGTATTCAGAGGCCTCATCATCGGCGTTAAAGACCGCAAATTCCGGCGCATGCTCCGAGAAAAGTCGGGACTTTGAGTACTTATAATCCTCGAAGGTGGGATGCTCAACCCCGCCGATATGATCCTCATACAAATTCAGAAAAGCCGCCGCCGCGAAGGGTACCCCGTCCACCCGATGGTGCGCGAGGGCCTGCGAGGACACCTCGATCACCGCGTAGGCGATCCCCTCATCCGCCATCATGCGGAAATAGTGCTGCAGATCGCGGCTCTCCGGCGTGGTATTGGCCGTCTCGATGAAGCGCTCGCCTATGATCACCCCGGAGGTGCCGATGTAGGCGCAAGGGCGTCCGGCCTCCTCGAGGATCGCACGAAGGATGTGCGCTGTCGTGGTCTTGCCCTTCGTTCCGGTGATGCCGATGATGCGGATGCTGTCAGCCGCATGTCCGTAGAATACGGCGGACATATATGCGAGCGCCTCGCGGCTGTCGGTGACCGTCACCTGTACCGCGTCGTCACCGAGGTCAAGCTCCCTCTCGCAGACAAATGCACGGCAGCCGCGTGCATACGCGTCCGCCGCGTAGTCATGGCCATCGCCGCTTGCGCCGCGAAGGCAGAAAAAAAGCGAATGTGCCGCCGCCTTCTTGGACGAAAACTCGACGGCACTCACCTCACATTTGTCATCTCCGCGCACCGAGAGAAAGAACCCCTGCGGCACGCGGGACGCTTCGATGATGTCACAAAGTCGCAAGATCACACCCCCATATCCGGCTCGAAGCCGTCGTATTCAGGCGCAAAGCCCACCGTCTCCCGCCCGCAGAGGCGGATCGCCGTGTGTGCGAGCACCTCGGTGGAGTCGATGAAGCGCCGCTCGTGCGGCAGCTTCGAGTTGATCACGGAAAGCTCCGTGCAGCCAAGTATATGCGCCTCGGCTCCGCGTGCCTCCAGGCGGCGCGCCAGCTCATAGAATCGCCCGGCGTCAAGCTCGCGCCCCGCCTTTACGGTGTCGTAGATCAGCTCTGTCAGGACGCGCTGTTCATCCTCATCGGGCAGGATCCACTCCACGCCGAGCGCGTCGAGCGCGCACTGATAGGAGAGCGACGCGATCGTGCCGGCAGTCGCCATCACCGAGACCCGACGGTATCCGCAATAAAGCGCGAACGCTGCCGTCTCACTGATTATCGACGGCACCGGGACGCTGAGCGCGCGCCGCACCTCCTCGATGAAATAATGCGCGGTATTGCACGCAATGACCACCGCCTCCGCGCCGTATGCCTCCAGCCGGCGCGCGTCCGATATCATCGTCGGGAGCGGGCTTTCCCCCGATTCTCCTGTGATAAAGGCGGTGCGGTCCGGAGTCGTGGCATGGCTCGAGATTATCATATCGATGTGCTCCTGATCACAGCGCGCCTTTGTATGCGCAGTGATCAGCTCATACAGATACGCGCTGGAGGCGGGACCGAGCCCGCCGAGCACGCCGAGCAGATTTATTTTCGTCATTTGTATAATTCACTCCCTCAAGAGTGGTATTTCGACATTTGTCGATCATTGTTTTCCCGGCTTAGGACAGTACATCCGGAACTTTTTCTTCTGTCGCCGGAGCATCGTGATAACGCACGCGAGGCGCATCGGACTGCGCGAGATATCCGGCGTGTACCAGAGCGAGGAGGTCTCCTTCCCCGCCGCGGCAAGGGCCTTGGCTTTGGCGACGAGCGCGCGGTCCTCGGTGTATTCGTACGCCACAGATTTCGGCACGAGGTGCCAGAAGTGCTCTGTCTCGCACGGCGTGAAGGTGTCGAACGGCGCGTCGTAGCGCTCGGCGGCGAGGCGCGCAATGTTCATTCCGGCGGCGGTCATGTACATGTTACTGCGTCCCTGACGCAGATTAATCTCGAACACCACAAACTCGCCGGGGCGTCCGGTGTACTTGAGATCGAAGTTCGCAAAGCCGGTGTATCCGATGTCGTCGAGCATCCGGCGGATTCTCTCGCACACCGGGATATCGGACAGCCTCTCGGTGACGATCGCGGCGTGGTTGCCAAGCCCCTTCGGTGTGTGCTCCTCGACCATCGTATGGCCGAGACACATCGCGCGAACCTTGCCGTCCGCTCCCGAAAACGCCGTCAGCACACGCATGTGCGAGTCGCCGCCCTTGATAAGCTCCTGAACGATCATTTTCTCCGGGTATCCGGCGGCGTAGATCCTGTCGATGACAGAGGCGGCCTCCTCCGGTGTGGCGGCGACGTAGACCTTCTTCATGCCGTCGAACGGATGCTTCCAATAGTCGACGGAGGACGACGGCTTGACGATCACAGGGTACTCGAAGCCGAGGCGCTCGGGCGAGAGCTCCGACGCGCCGGCGCGCTCAGTGAGAACGAGCGTTTTCGGATACGGGATGCCGAAGCGGTCGCACGTCTCGTAGAACTCCGCCTTCTTCGAGATGGAATCGAAGAGGCTCGCTGGCGGATACGGGCAGATGAAGTCGGCAAGACGCTCGCGGTTGCGGATAATCATTGCGGCGTAGTCATCCGTACAGCCGAACAAAACGAGGCGCTCGCCCTTATGAGACTGCGCAAACTGCGAAAGGGTTGCAAGCATTTTCGCATCTGAATCAATGTCGGGTATCGCAGTAAATTCTACAATCGTCGAATACTTTGTTGCCGAGACCGCGTAGCGCCCGAAGGCGTACGCTTTGACGCCGTACGCCTCGTGAAAGGCGCGCGCGATGTTGTAGCAGTTCAGGTCCGCGCCGAGCAGCACGGGGGTGATCTTTTCGCTCATGATATGTGTACGCCTTTTTGAAAAGGGCGTTTCCTTTCTGCGTAATGCGCGGCGGGGAGCGCGCGCTTTTTTATTCACCGAAGAATTCTTTATGCCATGTGAGGAACGTGAACGCCGTCCAGACCTTGCGGCCGTTGTTCATGCGTCCCGCGCGGTGCTCATCGAGGAGCGAGATCAGCGCACGCTGGTCGAAATACTCCGCCGCGACATCCGAGGCGAAGCGCTCTCTCACGGTCGCGTAATACTCATCCTCAGCGAGCCATTTGCGTATCGGCACGGGGAAACCCTTTTTCGTTCGGTCTGCCCACTCGTCGGGGAGCGTGCGGTTCGCCGCCTTGCGGAAAACGTACTTTGTATTCTCCGGAGTGATCTTATGCTCCGGGCGAATCTGCGCCGCGTGCTCCATGACATACCGGTCGAGATACGGCACACGAAGCTCGATCGAGTGCGCCATCGACATCTTGTCCGCCTTCAGGAGAATATCCCCGGGGAGCCACATGTTCAGGTCGAGATACTGCTTCTTCTCGAGCTCGCTCAACCCCTTTGCGCGGTCGTAGATCGGCTCAGCCAGCTCGAACGGCGACGGTCCCACGCGGTACTTCGACTTCAAGATCGCCATCGCCTCCTTCGGCGTATACACGAGCGCCTGACCGAGGAAATAATCCTCCGGACGTCCAGTACCCTTGAGGATGAAATCGTGCCCCTTGAAATACGGCAGATGGCGCGTGACCGCGGCCGCCGCACGGCGCACAGGCACGGGGATTTTCTTATATTTGCGCATCTGCGCGTTTTCGTCGTACCACTCATATCCCGCATAGATTTCGTCCGCGCCCTCGCCCGAGAGGACGACCGTGACGTGCTGTCGCGCAAGGCGGCAGAGGAAATAAAGCGGCACGGACGAGGGGTTCGACTGAGGCTCGTCCATGTGATACTGTATCTTCGCGAAGGCGTCGAAGCACTCCTTAGCGTCGAGGATGTTGGTGAAATTCTCGACCCCCAGAAGGCGCGACAGCTCTCGCGCCTCTCCGGACTCGTCAAATTTGTGCTCACCAAATCCGACGGAAAAGGTATCTTGCGGCATCAGGCACGCGGTGATATAGCTCGAATCCACGCCGCCGGAGAGGAAAGAGCCGACGGGCACATCAGCGATGCGATGCGCCGCCACGCTCTCGCGCACGACTGCGTCGATCTCGGCGCTCATCTCGTCAAAAGCGAGCGGCGATTTCTTTGAGAAATCCACGTCCCAATAGCGCCGGATCTGCATTTTTCCGCCCGAAAACGTGAAGCAATGCGCGGCGGGAAGCTTGAATGTGCCCTTAAAAAACGTCTCCTCGGTCGCGCTGTATTGCAGCGTCAGATACGGCCGCAGTGCCTCAGGATTGACCTCGCGCCGGAAGCCGGGATGCTCGAGAAACGCCTTGATCTCCGACGCAAAAAGGAGATCGCCGGAGTCGAGGCGCGAGTAGTAGAACGGCTTGATCCCGAAATAATCGCGCGCACCGTAGAGCACGCGGCGCTTTTCGTCCCAAATAACAAAGGCAAACATGCCGCGAAGGCGCCCGGCGAGGCTCTCGCCCCACTCCTCGAAGCCATGGACGAGCACCTCGGTGTCACAGGCGGTCTTGAATATGTGCCCCTTCGCGGTGAGCTCATGGCGAAGCTCGACGAAATTGTAGATCTCGCCGTTAAAAACGCAGACCACAGAGCCGTCCTCGTTGCACATCGGCTGTCCGGCGCTCTCCGACAGATCAATAATGGAGAGCCGCCGGAATCCGAGATTTATCGCCGACGCGCCCTCGCCCGAGATGTGGAAATCTCCCATATCGGGGCCGCGGTGTATGATGCGGTCCGCCATTCTTTTGAGTACATCATTTCTGTTAACAATGCTTCCGGTGAAGCCTACAAATCCGCACATA
>CAYVUJ010000046.1:0-8248 GCA_964454825.1 uncultured Lachnospiraceae bacterium
CGAGGAATCCGAGCTTTTGCAGATCACCCCGGGGAGCGCGCTCATCACCATCCGCAGGGTGTGCTCGAATGAATCCGGCCCCGTAGAGGTCGATATGGTGAAGATCGTCGCCAGCCGCTATGAGTTTGAGGTGTTCATGCAGGGGTGAGCCGCACGGCGTCGGTGATCTGAGTCAGAAAATAAGAGCCTCCGGCAAAGTGAGGCGTAAATACAGGCAGATACATGGTGTTTTTCCACGTGTCTGCCTTTATTTTATCATTAGTCTACCGGCGGTTTTGATTTCTCCACGGAGCGCTGAGAAGAACAGAAATAAAATCGTTTTTTTCTTGACTTTATCTGACTGATAGTATATACTTAGCCTAAGAAGCCTCGACATAATAAGGAGGATTTTCATATGTCAATAACCAGGCTGCTGAAGGCCGAGATTTCGATCCCCACCGAAGGGACCTACGCGCCGTACGCCTATCGCTTTGAGGGGTACCGCGAGGCATTCACAAAGAGCAATGTACTCGCCCGTGCCGAAGGCATTGCGTCACTTTTTACACTGCCGACGCCGCATATCTATAAAAATGATCTTATCGTCGGAAGCATCCGACCTCTTTGGATCGAAGCGGACGAACGGGAGCTTGCCTATGCGAAGTCCATCGTGGACAACTTCGGCGAGCGTCCGTATTCTCAGAATGTCGATCACTACGCGCCGAATTATTACCACACCGTGGAGGTCGGAATCCCCGGACTGCTCCGTGAGATCGAGGAGTCGGAAGCGGCGCACGCCGGAGAGGCTGAGCGCCTTGAGTACCTTTCGGCAATGAAGCGCACGATGACGGCCTTTCGGGACATGATCCTTAGCTATGCGCGCCGCGCTGAGGAGCTCGTCGGTGAGGATGGCTACGACGCCGACAGGCTCACAAAGATATCGGAAAACTGCCGCGCACTTGGCGAAAGAGCGCCGCAAAGCTTCGAGGAGGCGCTCCAGCTCGTGTGGTTCTGCCACATCGCCTTTATCATGGAGGGCCGTTACGCAATGGCGCTTGGCAGGCTGGATCAGTACCTCGGCAAGTTTTGCGAGGCTGACATCGAGCGCGGTGTCCTCACACCGGAACGTGCGGTGCTTCTCCTTGAAAATACTTTCATGAAAATCTACGAACGCCGTGCGTTTCTCAGAGGAGACGACGTAGTCAACATCTGCATCGGCGGTACATCTGTCGACGGCGAGAGCGACGTCAACATGGTCTCCTACTTCATTCTGGAGGCGGTGAAGAACTGCGGCATCCCCGGCCCGAATCTGAGCGCCCGCGTGCCGGAGAAGAATCGCAATCGTTTCCTTGACGAATGTCTGAAGGTCATCGGCACCGGGATCGGGTATCCCTCACTCATGAACGACCGCATCAACCTCGCGGCTCTTCGAAGCTACGGCTATGACGAGGCGGATGTCCACAACTACTGCATGGTCGGATGCATCGAGAATTTCATCACGGGCAAGCAGCCGCCGTGGTCGGACAATTTCTTCGGCACGCCGAGATATTTCGAGCCGCTTTTCAACCGCGGACGCGGGATATTCCACGCCGCCCCCGGCGTCGACACGGGGGATTTGTCCGAAATATCCACAATGGCACAGTTCATGGAGTGCTTCGAGACGCAGCTGCGCTACGGCGTGATGGAATACTATACCAAATTCTGCAACGATAACGCGCGGTTCAACTCCAAAATGTATACACAGCCGTTTTTGTCCTGCTTCTGCGACGATACGATCGCGCGGGCGAAGGACATCTGCGACGGCGGAAGCAAATATCCCACCTCACACGGAGTGGCGCTGATGGGCGTCGGAACCGTCACCGATTCGCTTGCCGCAATCGAGAAGGTTGTGTTCGTCGATCATGAGGCGACACTTGAGGATATCCGGGATGCGCTCATCGCGAACTTTGAGGGATACGACGAGCTTCGCGAAAAGCTTCTTTGCGCGCCGAAATACGGAAACGACGACGATTTTGCCGACAAATACGCGGTGTGGTTCGTAGATTTCCTGTCGCGGGAATTTTCGTCGCTTAAAACGCCGGACGGCGGCACGATGTATGTCGGTATGGCGGCGAACACCATAAATATCGTTATCGGCAAGACTCTCGGCGCAACGCCGGACGGCAGAAAGGCGGCCGAATATCTCTCGGATGCGGCGTCTCCTACATACGGACGTGACACGAGGGGCGCGACCTGCACGCTGTCAAGCGTGTCGAAGCCGGATTATACAACCGTCGGGCTTGGCTCGGTCGTCAATCAGAAGTTCTCGCCTTCCATGTTCTCGGACGAAAAACGCGCCAAGCTTGCCACGTTGATCAAGGTGTATTTCGATCGCGGAGGACAGCAGATCCAGATCAACGCCACCTCGCGTGAGGTGCTCGAGGATGCGATGGAGCATCCCGAGAATTACCGCGATCTTGTCGTGCGTGTGTCGGGCTTTTCGGCGTATTATGTCACTCTCGGAAAGGATGTGCAGAAGGACATCCTCCAAAGGACACAGCAGGAATGACGGTAAATATATCGGATATCCAGCATTTCTCCGTAGGAGACGGCGACGGGATACGCACGACCGTCTTTTTCAAGGGGTGCAACCTGCGCTGTCCGTGGTGCCATAATCCGGAGACGATGTCCGGCGCGATGCAGATACTCCATTTCGCGCAGGCAAATCGCACTCAGCTCTGCGGTATGCCGATGGAGATCGACGACGTCGTGCGCGAGGTCCTTCTTGATAAGGATTACTATAGCGCAAGCGGCGGCGGTGCGACGCTCTCCGGCGGAGAGGTGATGCTGCAGGCCGACGGCGCGGCACAACTCGCCGCACGGCTGAAGGCCGAGGGCGTGTCCGTCATCATCGACACCGCCGGGAATGTCCCGTATGCGAATTTCGAGCGCATGAATCCGTTCGCCGATGAGTATTATTTCGATCTGAAGGCGGCAAATGCACAGGATTACCGCAAGCTCGGCGGCGATTTTGAGCTGATCGCAGGCAACATGCGTCGGCTGATCGCGGATGGGATGAGCGTGCGCGCGCGCATCCCGCTGATCCCGGGCTTCAACACATCCGCGGAGTATACAGACAGCATGTGTGCCTGCCTGCGATCGACGGGGGTCTCGAAGGTCGATCTGCTTCCGTTTCACCGGCTCGGCAGCTCAAAATATGAGGCGCTCGGACTCGAGTACGCCTACCGCGACGTTGAACCGCCCGACAGTGCGACGGTGAGCGCGCTCGCACGTCAGTACGCCCGGTATTTTGAGGTGCGGATCGAAAAATAAGCGGCATCAGTCGCGCCCGGGTTTCGGGCGATGAAAGCAATTTAACAAAAAGCATCGACTTTGTCGATGCTTTTTGTTGTAAAGAGGTTACGAAAAAAACCTCACTCCTGCATTGCAAACAAAAAAGCTCCGCATGACAAACACGGTGCTTGGGCGCGTCAACTTGCCGCCGTAAGGCGACACGCAAAACGGAACCGGGTAAAAAACGTGATTTCCTGAACCTTATATGAAATGATGTTTGTTTTTACCGATAAAAGGTTCTATACCGGTTCTTTCGCTGCAAAACGGAACTATTTTACTTACCGCTTCGGCATAATCATTTCCGATAACAAAGGTTTTTATCATTTTACCTTTAAGTTTTTTCCTGCATTCATTTTTAACCGGATAAACCTTCTTTGAAAAGTACAAATAATAAGTATTTCCTTCATACCTGGTCTGGCCGCAATAGGACAGTCCCCAATCCCTGATTTCCGACCAGCTCATAAATTCTTTTGTAACCCATGTACTGCATAGAACACCATCATCGCTGATTGTGATTTGTTTGCTGTTTGTCACGAAAGCATATATTCCCATTCCTAAAACTATAGATATCCAAACGCAAACAAAGACCAAACCAAAAACATCGGCAAAAGTATATCCTTCTTCAAAAGGCAGTATGCCGAATATCAATTGAAATCCCATAATTGCCATTACTACTGAAAAGATACCAATACCTAAAAAAGTTTTATTTCGTTTAATAATTATTCGGTTATCAGATTGATTTAATTCAAACACAAAACCACCATCCCACGATTATTATAGCATGTCAGCCCAGCCTTGTCAATAATTTGCCTCACGCATATTTGCGTAAAGAGGCTATGAAAAAGATGCACGATATTTGGTGCCGCAAACAAAAAAGCACCGCATGACAAACACGGTGCTTGGGGTGCGGCGCGGCTGACTATATAGATGTTACGAAAAAATGTTTTTGCGTTTTCGGCTGAGGGATTTGAATCCTTGCACAAAATAATGCTTTGCGAAGCAAAGCCACCGATTCTCTTCTCTTTTCTCTCTTCTCTCTTATCTGGAAACGACAATTTTAGTGAAGAGAGAAAAACGATAAGAGAATAGTGAAGAGAACAAAAAGAAACGACAATCTTCTGTCGAAAATTGTCGTTTCTTTTTGGCCCGCCCTGGGGGATTCGAACCCACGACCATCGGAATCGGAATCCGGTACTCTATCCAGGCTGAGCTAAGGGCGGAATTGCTGTCCTTCCGGACAGCACATATATTGTATCACATTTGCACGCCTTTGTAAAGGGGGTATTTCAAGAATTGTCCCTTGCCATGGCGAGACGCATTTTGCCGCCGCGCCACGTGCGGGCACTTTGCGGCCGCGCGGTTCACTCCGCAACGAAGATCAGCGGATAGACATCCTGCCCTCCGTCGAGGCAATAATACTCGACCTCGTCATAGCGCTCGGCGATGTACGCATCGATCGCCTCGGCGTCGCTGTCCGTAAGGCCGCTCCCGCGAAACGCGGTGAGAAGGTACTTGTCGTCTGATGCAAGCAGCGTGTCGATCAGCTCCTTCGCCGCGTCGGTGAGTTCAGCTTTCGACGTCATCATTTGCTTGCCGACAAAGCCGATGTACTCGCCCTGCCTGATCGCGACGCCGTTTATGTTCGCGTCGCGCACCGAGGTCGAAAGCATCCCGGTGACAACGCCGGACATCGCCTCCTCGGCGCTCGCAACGAGCGCGTCCGCGTCCGTCTCCTCGAGCAGATCCATCGCCGACAGCGCCACGTAACCCATGCCGATGTCCTTGCTCTCAATCACCCGCACCTCAGCGTCCTTGTACATTTCGGCGGCCTGCTTTGCGGCGAGGATGATATTAGAGTTGTTCGGAAGCACCAGAATCACGTCAGCGTCGATCTTTTTGAACGCCTCGATGAAGTCCCCTGCCGACGGGTTGCTCGTCTGACCGCCGTCGATGATGCGGTCTGCACCAAGCTCCCTGAACGCAGCTGCGATCCCGTCGCCGCTGCACACGCACGCAGTACCGATCGCCTTATGAGGCTGAGCGCTCTGCGCCGCATCCTGCGCCGCGCTCTCTGAGGTACGGCTGATCGCCGCGAGCGAACCCTCGTGATGCGTCTGCTCCGACTGCCCGGCGTTCTCCGAATGCTGGACCGACATATTCTCGATCTTCACCGTGAGAAATTCGCCGAAGCCCCGGCAGAATTCGAGCACCTTCTCCGGGGTCATGGTGTGCACATGGAGCTTGATGATCGATCCGTTCTTGAAGCATACCACGCTGTTTCCGACCGAGCAAAGGAAGGAACTGACCGTCTCCACGTCAAAGCTCTCAACATCGCACTTTTTCGTCTGGAGACGTAACAGACACTCCGTGCAGTAGCCGTACTCCATTTCGCTGTCCTCGGTGAATGCGTCGAAGGATATCTTTGCGTCAGACGGCGCCGGGGACGGGGCAACGACGCTCTCGATGCTCTCGCCGTCAAGGACGCGGAGCATGCCCTCGATGATGTAATAAAGTCCCGCGCCGCCGCTGTCGATGACACCCGCCTCTTTGAGCGCCGGAAGAAGCTCCGGCGTGCGTTCGAGCGAGCGGTACATTTCGTCCTTCATATCGGCAAAAACAGAGCGCACGGTACTGTCGTCCGTTACACGCGAAGCGGCGTAAGCCACGCCCTCACGGCAGACGGTCAGGATCGTGCCCTCCGCAGGCGACATGACCGCGCCGTATGCCTGAGTTACTCCGGCTTCAAGCGCCGAGGCGAGTTCGCGCACGCCCGCGCTCTCAAGCTGTGCAAAGCCCCTTGCGATGCCGCTGAAGAACTGCGAGAGGATCACTCCGGAGTTCCCGCGTGCGCCGATGAGCATACCGTCCGCGATGCTCTTTGCCGCCTCTCCGAGAGAAAGTCCCGACGCACCATCCGCGCCGTCCGCGCCATCCGCGCCATCCGCGCCATCCGCGTCGTCTGCGCCGGACATAGCAGGGATCGCGGCAACGCCGCCCTCGGCGGTCATGGACATATTGTCCCCGGTATCACCGTCGGGGACCGGGAAAACATTGAGGCTGTTGACCTCCTCTGCGCTCGCTCTGAGCGAAGCGGCGCCGCCCCGGACGAGGCGGCAGTAGAGCTCACCGTCGAGGACGGTGGTCTGAGTGTATGATAATGACATTAGGATCTCTTTCCTTTCAAAGCTACCATTAAGCGCGGCGATGATCGATCACGGGAGCGCCGCAGGCCGTAATTGTGCGATCGCGGCGGCGCATGCAAAGCGCACTGCGACCTTATCTCTCCTTACCGAGGAAGAACAGCGCCAGTGTGCCGGGACCGGAGTGCGCTCCGATCACAGAGCCGGTGTAGGAGATGATCTGCACCTTGATACCGTGTCTCTCGCGCAGGATGCCCGCCAGCTTCGCGGCGTCGTACGGGCAGTCTCCCTGACACATGAATACCGTGCCGTTCTCCGGATCGAGCGCGCTCTCGGTATAATGATCGGCGAGCGCCTGGATGGAGCCCTTGCGTCCGCGCGCCTTGGCGACATTCACAAGGTGACCGTCATTGTCCACATGCAGGACCGGCTTGATGCCGAGCATACCGCCGACAAACGCCACCGCCGGGTTGATGCGCCCGCCGCGCTTCAGGTATACAAGATCGTCCACGGTGAACCAGTGACATACGTTGAGCCGCGTGTTTTCGGCGTACTCGGCAAGCTCCTCGAGTGTCGCACCCTCGTCGCGCTTTTGGGCAACGAGATACAGAAGGAGCCCGTACCCGGTCGAGGCCGCAAGCGAATCGACTGCGATCATCTTCACACCGGGGAACTCCTCCTTCAGCTCATCCATGGCGAGACGGCCGGAATTGAACGTGCCGGACAGCCCGGACGAAAAGCCCAGATAGAAGATATCCCGTCCCGCCTCAGCGTCCGCGCGGAAAGCATCTTTGAATGTGCCGGTGGATATCGCGCTGGTCTTTGCGATCTTCCCCTCCCGCATACGGCTGTAGAACTCAGAAAAATCCATGTCGCCGTCAGCATATTCCGTTGTATCGTCAACGAACGAAAAGCTCAGGCAGACCTTTTTTACGTTCCACTGCTCGAAATACTCCGGCGCAAGATCACACGCGCTGTCGGCATATATCACGTAATCAGCCATTATGTATATCCTCCGTGCTCGTATAGTTTATATAATACTATGTATTGACACTCAGTCTTTTGACATGGTATATCACTTTATTATACAACTTTACGGCCTCTAACTCAATCCATCTGACCAAAAATATTGTTAAATATTCGTAAAATTATCACAAATTCCGCTTTCAGACAGCCTGAGCGCACAGCGGATGCCAAAACGCCGTTGATTTTACGAAAAAATGTTGATTGAATAAAAAAAATATGGTATACTGTTCCTGTACTTTTACACTTCACTTGGAGGGAAAATGAAAAAAAGGTTTTTCTCGGCAATTCTCGCCATGCTCATGACGCTGACAGCGATTGTCGTTGTACCGGTGAGCGCTGAAACCGACGGCGACTGGGAGTATGTGATCTTTAGCCAATCGAACACGGCCATAGTCGCGGGATACAAGGGCTCGGACACCAGTATCACGATTCCCGACACGCTCGGCGGATGTCCCGTGACAGATATCAGCAGATTTGCGTTCTCAAACTGCACCTCGCTCACGAGCGTCGTCATCCCCGACAGCGTAACCACGATCAGTGTTGGCGCATTCTTCGGTTGTACTTCGCTTACAAGCGTTACAATCGGGAATGGCGTGACTGAAACCGGCCGGAAAGTGTTATCAGATTGCACCTCGCTCACGAGCATCGTCATCCCCGAAAGCAAGAAAGAAATCGAGCTCTACATGTTCTCAGGCTGCACCTCGCTCACGAGTATCACTATCCCCGACAGCGTGAGCGTGAACGTGTACGGCGCGTTCGAAGCTTGTACCTCC
>CAYVUJ010000047.1:0-8144 GCA_964454825.1 uncultured Lachnospiraceae bacterium
CAGCGAGGGTATCTCATCCCCCTTTACCATCGAGAGAAAGCTCGGCGATGACATGTAGACTCTATGGAAATAATCGCTGTTGAAAAACGCGATATTGAACGCGGAAATGCCGCCGGACGAGCCTCCGGAGATCATATGCATATCCGGCGAATCGGAGATGTTGAGGCTGTACTTCGCGGCGACGGCGGGGATCAGCTCCCGTATGATGAAATCGCCGTACGCCCTGTCATACGCATCATAGCAGTCAAGACGCAGGGGGAAGCCGTCGTCGTTTTCCTCCGTGAACTGCCCGCTCATCAGCCAGCCGCAGCCTATTCCGACAGTCACGCAGTACGGGGCCTTGCCCTCGCGGGCGAGATCATACATTACGGAGGCTTCGTATTTATTAAGCCCGTCGTGGTTGACGAGCAGAGCGCACTCCGCGCCGTTTTTGCACTCCTCCGGGATGTGGATGAAGCAGTCAAAATACGCGCCCGGCTTATATACTGTGCTGTAAAAGCGATCGGATACAGTTATGATATCGTTCATTTCTATCCTTTCCGGCTCAGACCGAGCCTCCCATTTTATATGCGCGCTCCAGAGCCTCGTGGCCCGCGATGTCTCCGCTGTCGTTCACGCCTCCGGCAAAGACCGTACCGCAAAGCGAAGCACGTTCGAAGCAGTCGACCCAGCCCTGTACCGCCTTCTCGGCGCCCTCGACGGCGCTGTCTGCGTCATCGGCGGCAGCCGCAAGAAGGTAGACAGCACGGAAGGCGTAATCGGAAGAATACAGCGGGTTCGCCCGGTCGAGCATGGTCTTGAGTTGTCCGCTGACGCTGTAATAATACACGGGCGTTGCAAATACGAGCACGTCTGCATGAAGCATTTTTTCCGCGATGTCGACTGCGTCATCATTGATCACGCATTTACCGGTTTTCTGACATGCCATACATCCCCGGCAGAAGGAGATATCCGCCCCGCGCAGAGTGAGAGTTTCGACATTGTTCCCCGCCTCCGCCGCGCCGCGTGCAAACTCGTTTGCAAGAGCCTCAGAATTGCTGTTCTTGCGCGGGCTGGAGGATATGATAAGTACATTCTTTGTCATGACGTTGTTTCCTTTATTTTTATTTGTCCCTCGGGCTTGCGCCGCTCGGTTATACTTCCGACTTACGTCGGAAGTATGGAGCATGTTATGTTGGCTTCGCCCAAACCCACGAGGGGTTTCACCCCTCGACCCCACCAAAGGGCAAAGCCCTTTGGAAACCCAAACATTGGGTTTGTGCAAACTTCACCTAAGCGCAGCTGCCCTGCCCCTTCCCTTAGTTGGGAGTCCAGAGGAACTGGTCTCTCTGGGGGGTGGGCAGCGCCCAAGCAGGGGTTCGGGGGCGGCAGCCCCCGTGGGTTTGGGCAGACAAATCACAACTCGATCGTGAGGCTGTGCTCGGCTCCGTCGACGGGAGCGGTGAAACGGGCACAGGTCTCTTTGCCGTCGAGGACAAAGCGGGTCGATGCGGTGGGGCGCGCAAAGCCCTCGCCCTTCTTTATCTCGACCTTATAGCGTGTGCCGCCGCGGTTGAGCTCGAAGCGGCACTCCCTCGTCTCGGCGGGAAGCACCGGACATACGGACATCGTATCTCCCTCGAATTCTATCCCGAGGAACGCCGACACGGACAGTGACAGCCAGCTTGCGGTACCGGAGAGCATCGGACCGACGTTCTCTCTTGTCTCACCGTTGTTGTACTGCGTGCAGAAACGGGGATTGCCGCAGAGGACGAACGGGTCCTCCATCGCCTTGAACGGATAAACGCGGTCGAGCATCCAGTGGCCGAGCGCGGCAAGCTCTGCGGCAAGTTCCTCTCTTTCGACCTCGCGCGCCGCCTTGAAGAGCGCCGCCGTACACATCATCGTGGCGTGCTTGAACACCGCGCCGTTCTCACGATCCCCCGGGAAATAGTGCTCTGTCGCCGTCTGCGAGGATATCTTGTCAAGATCGCAGGGGGAGGAGAGCTTCAGCCCCGCCTCGACCCTCAGATTGCGCTTGACGACATCGAGCATAGTCGCGATCTGCTCCTCGGTCGCCGTATCGGAAAGGATCGACCATGAGAAGCAGTTGAGGAAGTACGAGCCCTCGATCGAAGGATCGTCGGAGAGGCGGTCTCCGGACGCGCCGACGTATGTATATCCGCCCTCGCGCTCGCTGTTTATCAGCGCACGGGCGAAGAAATTCTTCTTCCATGCGTGCTTCTGGATGTTGTCCTCAAGCTCGGCGCTCATTGCGGCATACTCCCCGGCGAGCGCACCGCGGCCGGTCATGCGGCAAAGCTCGGCAAGCTCGTCCTCGGCGACCTTGAGAAGGAACGCATTCATGACGCTCTCCGAATAGTGGGACATGAACCTGTCCCCCCATGTGCCGCCTGTTCTCTCGAGCTGCTCCCGGTATAGGCGCTCCTTCTCGGGGCCGTTCACACAGTCGGGGTCGAGGCGCAGACAGTCGTTCCAGTCCGCCGCATCGAGGATCGGCAGACCGTGATCGCCGACGGATATGCGTCCGCTGTAGATCACGAGGGCGCGGAGCGTGTCGATGAGCTTGCGACTCTTGTCACATCCTGCGATCTGGTACTCCTCATCGAGGAACGCCGTGTCCCCGGTGAGGGTGATGTAGCGGTAGACCGCCTGGACGAGCCAGAGCTGATCGTCGGAGCAGTGTCCCGGCTCCTTGCCCTCGTAGTAGAAATTATGGTTGGCGTAGCCCATCTCGTAGACATTCTTCGCCCACTGCGAGATCATATCGCGGGCAAGCGGAGCGTTACCCATTGCGACAAGGTAGTAAAGCGAAGCGTACACGTCCTGGATCTCGCGGAAGCCGATCTGCCTAAACGCCTTCTGCGTCCACGCAAAGGACCGGGAGACAAAGGACTGATACAGCACCTGGAATGGCAGATTTCGGTTTATGTATGTATCGCGGAGACTGTCCCCGGTGTCAAGGCGCAGATACGATGCGTAGCGATCGTAGAAGGAGATCACATCCTCAAGCGCACGCTCGAGCGCGCTGTCATCGGAGAAACGCGTGAGGAGGTTTGAAAGCTTTCGCTCAAACGCCTCGTGGCAGTCCTCCTTCTCGGTGACCATGCCGACAAAGGTGTCGAAATTGCGGCTCTCGCCGTCTGCAAGCGAAAAGGCCTTGCCCATGGCGAAGAAGGGAGCCTTCTTCCGCTGTGGTCTGGACGGCAGATGCGCCACATTCTGCGGATGGAGAATATCTCCGGTCCCGTAGAATGTATCGTAGGACACGCTGTATTCGTCCATGCCCTCTCCCGCGGACAGCATGGAGGCAAAATGCTTCGAAAAGCGGTGATAGCGCGGCCAGTAGTTCGGCGCGATCGCCATGATCTGAGCGCCGTCCTTCATCACGCCGCTCTCGTGGCAGATGTGGCAGTACACAACGTCGTTTGCAAGCGCATCGTTCGGATACACGCCGATCATCCCGGTCGCGACCAGCTTCAGGCACCTCTCGCGTCCGCTTCGGTTTTCGACGGTGATGCGCTGGACCTCCGTCGCCTGCGGAAGGTCCTCATACTGCGGAAGAATGAAGATAGTACGCGTGATATGAAGGCCGCACTCGGTGTCGTACTCGATCACGGTACGGTTCTGGAGGTGACGGCACGTGGCGTTTGCAACATTCTCCTTCACATTTGCGGAGAAGAATATCTGCCGTCCGTTCTCGACGAGGTAGAACTGCCTGTTGGCAGGCTCGCCGTTTTCCTCCATCCTCATGACAGCTCGGGTGGCGAGCACCTGCTCGTCCGCGTGTGCGCGGAAGGAGCCGCCGCCGAACGCGTCGACCGCCGCCTTCGGCGTTGTGATGAGCGGATTTTCAAAGCCGACTCTGTTGCCAAGGAGCAGGTTGATCCGGTAATGCGTGGCGACCTCTGGGGTCTTGAGGTCGATCACCGCACCTCCGTCGCTGTCAAGCTCGCCGACACAGCGCGAGAACAGCGCGACGGTGCGGCACACGGCGTCCGCCTGCTCTGCGGTAAGGTCGGCCTCGCCGCCGTCGGTGATGTGGCGAATCTTGTCGCCGCAGATTATGAGATGGGATGCACCGTCGTCGATCAGCGCGGAAAACTCGGGCGAGTTCATGAGCACGAGCGCGACCGGGAGGCGCGCAGGCAGAGCGCACACTCCGAATACGCGCGTGCGCGCGCCGTCGAGATACTCCGCGTCCGCAAAGCCGGACATGGCGGGGAATTTATCGGCGAGAAACTCCGCCGCATCGAGGTAAAGGTCCCGTGATTTTTCTTCAGTAAGCTTCATATTCTGTCTCCGTTCGGATGAATTTGTTTCGGATAAAAGATCCGGGGGCAGGAGCACCTCCCGCGCGCCCCGGCGCGGCATCTGTCTGCGCAAAGCCGACATGATCCGCCATGTACATTATACCAAATCGCAGCCGATATTGCAACATATAAAAAGCGATATCGGCATTCTGCACTCAAGTCATTTTAAGGCAATACCGCCGAGTTCACAGCTAACGCCCTAACGGCGAAATTGCACCATCAGAATTGTGCGGTATTGCCTTACCTGACAAAAAAAGCCTGAGGGGGAGGATTTCGAAGCGAAACCTCCCCCTCTCGGCCTTGTTTTTCAATTTCCCGTAAACGGGCCTTTATTCATACTGTTTTATAAGCTCGATTATCGCCTTTGCCTTATGTGACCAGTCGTTTGCACGGGCCTCGTCGTCCAAAAGCTTCATGTAATCCCCGTCAGCAGCCAATTTCAGCGCTTTATCCAAAAGCTCTGTAAATTCATCGTGATCGTGCGCTATCATGATACTTGAATATTTGCGGCACTCGTTCATGTCAGTAGTGACAATAGGCTTGTGCAGCGCCATATACTCAAACAGCTTGACAGGACTTGTCGCCTTGGTTATATTGTTTATCTTAAAAGGTATCGTCAGTATATCGCACTTTTTAGCATAGTACTTGAGAACGCTGTAATCCCTCGGGCCGAGAAAATATATGTTGTCTTCATCGCCTATATTTTCATCATATGACTCGTCGTACTTTATGCCGAACAGCACCACGGAATACCTGTCCGTGCCGGCGATCTTCTTGATCAGGTCGTAATCAAACCATTTTGCCAACGCACCGTAATAGCATACGATAGGCTTGCCCCTATCCAAAATCTCCTGAAATTCAGGCTCAAAGCTATAATCCCCGATCTGCTCAAAAAACGAATAATCAACGCCGTTTGAGGACATAACAAGGCGTTCGTCACCGCGCTTTGCCACTACATCCTGACGCAGAAGATCAGCCGTCACGACCACGAAAACATCCTTGTTGTTCATAACATATTCGTACTTATCCGATATATTCTGAGGGATATCCTTTGTTCCGGCAAGCTCCGGGGAGATATCGTCAATGTACTCATAAATGAACCTGAAGCCGTTTGCAATGTAGTCCTTTATATTGTCTACCGACAGCTTCCAGTCGGTGGAATAAAGCTGTATATATTTCGGCTTGTCAACAAGCGCCAGCTCTTTCATCAGTATGCGGTTGAGCGGACCGTTGTTGTAATTTATCAGATAAAGATTATCGCTGAGTTTTTTCATTGTCTTTACTTTATCGGTCATAGTTGTGACCTCGTACAGCACAAGACAATCGGACTTGGCGAGGTTGCCGGCAATATGCTGCGGACGCTGGAACAGCGGCACGCTGTAGCCGAAGCTGCTTCTCCAGAGGATTATGCGCTCATATTCACTGTGAGTCAGCATCTCCCTGATCATACCGCGATATTTGTTCGGACAAAAGAACACAGCGAAGCTTATCTTGTTCAGATAATTTGCAACAACATACGCATACAGCTTTTTCAGAAAACCGATAAAGCCGTATTTTTTATAAACATTTACAAGCTTTGATAACATATCCTTCACCGGCGCACCTCCTCTCCAAAGCAAGATCACTAATCTGTGGCTTTAGCTTACACACCCTGCTTTGCTTCGTTTTGTTCAATAAGCTCAACGATCGTTTTGGCTTTTGCAGACCAATCGTTTTCTTTTGCTTCCTTGTCAAGAAGCGCCAAATATTCTTTATCCCCGGCAAGGGCGGCGCATCTGTCCAGGCAGTCTATAAATTCGTCATGATCCTCGGCAATGAGAACCGAAGCGTAGTTTTTGCATTCGTTCATAGCTGTGGTAACGATCGGCTTGTGCAATGCCATATACTCAAACAGCTTCAGGGGCGACGTCGCCTGGGTTATTGAATTGATCAGGAAAGGAATGGTCAGCACATCCATTTTCGCCGCATAGTTTTTCAGAACGGAATAGTCCTTCGAACCGAAGAAATGGACATTTTTCAGCTGACATATACCGCTGTTGTCAAGGCTGGCGTCGTATCTTATTCCGAACAGAATAACATTGTACTTATTCGTGGAATTGATTCTGCGGATCAGCTCATAGTCAAACCAGTTTGCCAGCGCGCCGTAGTAGCATACATTGATCTTTCCGTTGTTTATGACCTTCAAAAAGCCTGCTTCGAATTCAAAATCATCGTCGATCTGCTGGAAAAAGTCATAGTCCACGCCGTTGCAGGAGAATACCATGTTGTTTTTTCCCCTTTTTTCGACAACATCATTGTAGATCTCCTTGGCCGTGGTGACCATCGCCACATCCTCGTGCTCCATCGCATAATTGTATTTATCAAGCACATATTGGGGAATTTCTTCCGTACCGGACAGATCCGGGCTTATATCGTCGATATACTCATAGATCACCTTAAATCCGGCGTCTGTATATTCTTTCATTTCGTCGACGCTCATCGACCAGTTGGTAGAATATATCTGCAGATATTTAGGCGTATCCACTTCACTTAAAATTCTGAACAGTATCTGATTCAGAAGATAATTATTGAAGTTTACCAGGTACAGATTCTTTTCCTGTCTGCGTATCGTCGGAACGATATCCGTGTTCATTGTTATCTCATACAAAACGAGGCAATCCTGTCTGGCAAGCTGTCTGCTTATATGCTGTGGACGCTGAAACAGAGGGACATTCCAGCCGAATGGACTTCTCCATACTACGATGCGCTTATATTTTTCTTCTTTCAGGATATCTGAGATCGTATCGTAGATCGTTTTGTATTTCGCCGAGTTGATAAACTTGACCATGTTCTCCGATTTCATGGCCCAGGTGTTTTCTTTAGCTTCTTTTTTCAGGAGCTTCTTATATTCCGCATCGTCTGCAAGCTTTAATGCCTTATCTATATTGCTGATAAATGCTTCGGTGGTCTCGGAATACAGAACAGACTCATATTTTTTACATTCGGGGAGCGCGGTGGTAACGATCGGCTTCTCCATAGCCATGTATTCAAAAACCTTAACGGGACTTGTCGCCAGTGTTATATCATTTACCAAGAACGGGATAATAAAAACATCGACATTACAGCCGTATGCGGGCAGTTCGTCATACCGCTTTTTCCCCAGATAGAAAACGTTATCGTTTTTCAGGATGCCGCTTTTTTCCAGGGTCTGATCGTAATCCTGCCCTATCAAAACGATGCCCGAATCTTTTCTCTCGGCGATCTGATCTATGATACCGTAATCGAACCAGCTTGCAAGCGCTCCGTAATAGCATATCAGGTGGTTATATTTGCTTTTTATTGCCTTCAGATCAGCGGGAACATCGTATTCCTTGTATTCAAAATGGTCATAATTAACGCCGTTTGTAATAAGCGTGCATGAATTCTTTTTTATATCCTTGATATTATCATACAGCTTTGTTGATGTACATACGACATAAGATTCATCACTCAGGATATTCTCATGTCTTTCGCCGAGTATTTTGTACATCTCTTCTCCGCTGAGATCCTCGTTGATATCATCGACATACTCATAGAGAATGCTGTAATTATAGTCCCGGTAAAGCTCGAGTCTTTCATAGGGAATATAATCCGTTGAGTATACCATTACAAATTTATTGCAGTGAAGCGCGAGCCTCTCCAGAAGGATATCGCGGAAATATCCCAGATCTATCAGCACAAGATTGTCTTTTAATTTGTTGACTCTCATTCCCTTGGGGAAATCGATGTCATCATGGCTGTGGTAAAACATCAGAGCATCGTCGGGAAGATTCTCCGCTATATGCTGCGGCCTTTGCTTCATGATCTTGTTCC
>CAYVUJ010000048.1:0-8142 GCA_964454825.1 uncultured Lachnospiraceae bacterium
CCAGTTTGCGTGCCGTGTACTTGAGAACTGGCTCTTCGAGCCATTTCTCCCGAGCATTTTGCAGATTTCAATGTCCCTTTGGCGGGGTCAAGGGACGGAGCCCCTTGTGGGGTTTGGGGCGAAGCCCCAATGTCGCATAAGAGCGCATCCCCGCCGGAGGCGATCTCGCGTCACGCGGTACTGCTCCGTTCGGCTCGGCACCTGTGGCGCCTCGCGGGGCCGCTCGCAGCCTCACGGTCCCTTACGGGACCCTTGCGGCCGCTCGTGCAGTGCTTCGCACTGCGGTTTGGCGGTGACTTTGCGGTGCCTCGCAACGCTCGAGACCTCAGTTTGCGACCTTTACCATCGCAAAGCGGAGTATTTTATCTCCGCGGTGGTATCCGCACTGGAGTACGGCGGATATCTCGTTTTCTCCGAAGTCCTCGCTCTCCTCGTGCATCACAGCGTTGTGGAGCGTCGGATCAAACTGCTCGCCCACGGCGCCGAATTCCTCGACTCCGAGCTTCTCCAAAGCCTGCGGTACGGTTTTCAGTATCAGCTTCACACCCTCGGCGATCTTCTCGGGATCGTCGTAGACCGTGGTCAGCTTCAGATTGTCGATGATCGGAAGAAGCTCGCGCACACTCTCGCTCACCGCCTCCGCGTACATTGCGTCCCGCTCATCCTTGGAACGGCGGCGGAAGTTGTCATACTCCGCGGCGAGGCGAAGTCTGCTGTCCTCGGCCTCGGCAAGCTGATCCTTCGCCTTTTTCAGCTCAGCCTCGAGCCCGGCGATCGCTGCCTTGTGTTTGGCATCGTCTTTTTTGCACTTCTTTGATTTCTTTGAATCCTCCGCGTCCTTGGCGCCGCATGCGTCCTTGGCGTCACATGCGCCCGCGTCGCCGCACGCGTCCTCGGTGCCGCACGCGTCATTGATGCCGCACGCGCTATTTGCGCCGCACACGCCGTTGATGTCGCAAGCGAAACCGGCGTTTTCCATGCTGTCAGCGTACTCTGTGCGATCGGTGCATTCTTCATTATTGTTTATCTTTTTTTCATCCATTATGTGCTGTCCTCCTTAGTATGGATATCCTTGCCGTCGGCGATCACCCGGCCGATGCTCTCCGAGAGCTTATCGAGCACCGAGATCACGCGCCGGTAGTCCATTCGCTTCGGGCCGATCACGCCGATCGCGCCCACCTGTCTGCCCCCGTCGCTGACCGTGCGCACGACGAGCGCCGAGGAATCCATCAGCTTGACGGAATTCTCACTGCCGATGTAGATCTGCAGTGCGTTCTGGCTGTTTGTCGCCGGGATCAGCTCGCCGAGATCGCTCTTGTGCTCGAATAGTGCGAGCATCTCGCCCAGGCGCTCCTTGTCGTAAAAATCCGGGTAGGAGAGGAGCCGGTTGACACCCTCCACCATGATCTCCGCAGTGCCGCTCGAACCGACCTCCTCAAATATCCCTTTGATCACCGGGGAGACGAGGTAATCGTACTCGCCCATCTGGCGCTCGATCTCCATAATTTTCGGCAGATTGATCGCCTCCGCGGTGAGCCCGGTCAAACGCGTGTTCAGCACCGAGGTGAGCCGAGTGACAGCATCCTCCGGAATATCGAAGGACGAGCGTATGTGCTTGGTCCTCACCGAGGTGTCCGGAAGGACCATGACGAGCACGAGATTGCGCGAATCGAGGCGCATCGCCTCAAAGCGCGAGACCGACAGGCGGCTCGGCTGCGGGCGGACCGCGATGGCGGTATAGTTCGTCATCGTCGCGGCGGTACGCATACCGGCCGAGAGGATGTCGCCGAGCTCTCTGCGACGGGAGGCGAGGGCGTTTTCAAGCCGCTCGATCTCCTGTGAGGTAAAATTGTAGCGGTCGACAAGCGAATCCACGTAAAAGCGGTATCCCGCCTCCGTGGGGACGCGTCCGGCGGAGGTGTGCGGCTGCTCGAGATATCCCATGAGCTCAAGCTCCGCCATCTCGTTGCGGATCGTAGCAGACGAATAGCCGATGTGCTTATTCTGCATCAGATACTTTGATCCGATCGGCTCGCCGTCGGATATGTGTGCATCCACAATGGCGTTGAGGATCAGCTTTTTACGGTCGCTGAGGCCGTTTTGTTCCTCGCTCACGGGGAGACACCTCCTTTTTGTACAAGCATCGGGTATAAAGTATGTTTTGCGTCGCGTTAGCACTTTATGCATGTGAGTGCTAAACGATGCTATAAATTTACCATTTTGCCACGCGCAATTCAACGACAATATAAGGATACGGAGTTAACATTTTGTGAACTCGGGACCGCCGGGCCCTCTTTTTCCTCCCCGGCGTGGTGCGGACCTGCAATAAAATGAAAAAATTTCTAAAACATATAGAAATTTTATTAAAAGTGTGGTATAATAGCTTTCAACCTTACGTAATTATTACGAATTTAAAATACCACGAAAGGCACGGGTTGATATTATGGCAGTAAATTCCGGCAAAAAAACTGGTGGCAAGGGTATGAAGGCGCTTAAGATCATCGCCGTCGTTCTGGCGGTTCTGATCGTGGCTGCTCTCTTTGTCTTTACGAAGATGGGGGACAGCGGCTTCTTCCTGCGCCACACTTATTCTGTGCAGAGTGAGCATTACAAGGTCAGCAACACAATGATGTCGTATTATTACACATCCAACCTTACATCGGCGCTTTCCTCGCAGAATGCATCCTATTATACGTATATGGGGCTTGACACCTCCAAATCGCTGAAAAGTCAGCAGTATCCCGGCGGCGGCACATGGTATGATTATTTCATGCAGCAGGTCACCGTCCCCAACGTCAAGCAGATGCTCACGCTCGCCGAGGCCGCATACGCCGAGGGCTACGAGCTCACCGAGAAGGACCGCGAGACGATCGATTCGGTTATGGAGAGCATCACAAGCAGTGCTAAGGCTCAGAATGTCAGCGAGGACTATTTTGTGATGAGCCGCTTCGGCGTTGGCGTCAAGGCAAAGGATGTACGCGCAGCGCTCGAGCTTTCTCAGCTTGCGGCCAGCTATTCGCAGAAGATCGCCGATTCCTTCGAGTTCGGTGAGTCCGACTGGCAGACATACTTTGACGGCCACAAGGATGATTTCCGCCGTGTGGATTATCTCTCCTACACGCTGAACGCCGACAGCCTCGTCCCCAAGACCGATGCTGCGGACACAGCGCCCGTCACCACCGACGCGGCAACCGATGCTGCTACTGACGCGTCGACCGACGCAGTAACCGACGCGGCTACTGACGCAGCAACTGACGCGGTCACCGATGCGGCTACTGATGCAGCAACTGATGCGGTCACCGATGCGGCAACTGATACCGACAAAGCCAAGGCCGGTACCGACACCGACAAGGCGGACGACAGCAAGGATGAGGACAAGTCCGAGTATATTGCTATCACCACAAAGTACGCAAACGAGCTTCGCGAGGCGAAGGATGTCGACGACTTCAAGGCTATCGTTGAGAAGTATCTGCGCGACGAGCTGTACAAGGATCAGGACGAGGACGAGCAGGGCGAGAGCGTGAAGAGCGCACTTGACGCCCTTGAGTCGACCGCTGTGAAGTACAACGCAAGCAATGACATCTCGAAGGAGCTCTTCGCCGCAAAGACCGGCGACATCGTTGTCGATGAGGCAAACGCCAAGGACGGCAAGTTTGTTGTCTACCTCGTGACCACCTCCGACTATGTCGAGGAGTATGCCACCAAGAACGCATACATCATCTGGTTTGAGGCTACGGAAAACAACGCAAACGCCGTTTCCGAGATCAATTCCGCACTGGAGTCGGATTCTTCGGCAGAGAACTTTGCAAAGCTCGCAAAAGAGTATTCTCAGGATGAAAGCGGCATCGAAAACGGCGCGTTCTACGAGAATCTTCACAAGGATTCCTACCCGTCGGACGAGATGATGGATTGGCTCTATGACGGCGAGCGCAAGGCCGGTGACCGCAAGGACTTCACCTACACCTCCGGCACCGGAGACAGTGCAGTTGAGTACCGCTTCGTCGTTCAGTATGCCGGCGACGGTATCGCTATGTGGCAGACTGACGCTGACTCCGCGCTCAAGACTGACGCATATAACGAAAAGTACAGCGAGTTTGAAAAGAGCCACGGTGACAAGATCGAAGTAAACCTGACCGATCTTTACAAGATCCCCGCGTGAATCCGGTGAAGCTGATGAGAAATGAAAAGATCATCGCGCTTCTCGTAAGCGCATCACTCGCCCTTTCTCTTGCCGCTTGCTCGAAGAACGGCGGCGAGCCGAAGGACAGCACCGCCGACACCTCCGCTCAGAGCGGAAACGCTGAGGTGTCCTACGGTGACTTCGATTACTCCGAGGGCATTGCCGACAACGGATACAGCAAGGATATCCGCGCGCTCGATTATGTGACGCTCCCGCCTTATAAGGCGATCGAGGTTCCGGCAGACAAGCATACGGTGACGGATAAAGAGTTTGACACAGAGATCAGCTCTATGCTCTCCGGATTTTCGAAGAAGAATGAGATCACCGACCGCGAGGTCAAGGACGGAGACACGATCAACATCGACTATGTCGGCTCGGTGGACGGCGTCGAGTTCGACGGCGGTAACACCAAGGGAAATGGAACCGACGTCACGATCGGCGTTACGAACTACATCGACGATTTCCTTGAGCAGCTCATCGGCCATAAGCCCGGTGAGACAGTGAACGTCGAGGTCACCTTCCCGGATCCGTACCCGAGCAATCCCGACCTTGCGTCGAAGGATGCGGTTTTCGTGACAAAGATCAATCACATTGTGGAGACGGTCGTCCCGGAGCTGACGGACGAGTTTGTTGAGGAGAATCTCAAGGAAAGCAATGGCTGGACGACTGCCGAGGAGGCAAAGAACGGTATCCGCAACGCTTTGAGCGAGGAGAAGGTCAGCGCTTACCTGGACGATTATATTGTTGAGAAGTCTGCGGTGAGCGAGATTCCCGCATCCCTTGTGGAGTATCAGAAGAAGGCTATGCTGGCGTATTACGACAATATGGCGTCGCAGTATTCGATGAAGCTCTCCGATATGCTGTCGATGCAGAATTATGATTCTGTGGATGCCTTTGTCGAGGATCAGAAGGCCGATCTCGAGGCCGCCGCGAAGCATCAGCTTGTGATGCAGGCGATCGCCGAGAGCGAGGAGATCAGCGTCACTGAGGCGGATGTTGACACGTTTGTCAAGCTGACAACGGGGACTGATTCCGACGATGTGATCAAGAAATACAAGGAGACTCTTGGGATGCCGTACCTGACGCAGATCGCGCTCAACGATGCGGTCGCCAAGCTTCTGAGCGACGGTGCAGTGCTCAAGTAAACAGAATAAAACGCCGCAAATGGACCCGTATGGCAAGTTTGCGGCGTTTTTATCGGAGGCTTTGCCCGAAATACCGGCAAAGCGGAAAGGGAGAATGTTATGAAGGTGCGGTATAAGAAGCTCTCGCCATACGCGGTGTGCCCGCGATATGCGACGGAGTACTCCGCGGGTGCGGACCTTTGCGCGGCGCTGGAGAGCGCTGTGACGGTGGCCCCGGGGGAGACGGCGATGATCCCGACGGGGATCGCTGTCGAGCTGGAGGCGGGAACGGTGGGGCTGGTGTGCGCTCGGAGCGGGCTTGCGTCGAAGCGAGGGCTGGCTCCGGCGAACAAGGTCGGGGTGATCGACTGCGATTATCGGGGCGAGATCATCGTGGCGCTGTTCAATCACGGCCCCGAGCCGCAGGAGATCCGGCCGGGTGAGCGTGTCGCGCAGCTTGTGATCACGCCGTACATCGCGGCCGACTTCGAGGAGGCGACACAGCTCTCGGACACTGTGCGCGGCTCCGGCGGCTTCGGCAGCACGGGCAGATGAGAGCTGAGGAAGAATGAGGACTTTTTGCGGGGGAGACCTTGCGGGTTTGCTGTGCGGACTCGCAGTGTCTCCCCTGTGCGCTCTCAGAAAATTTGCCCAGTCGGACCCCGGAAAAGCATAAGCATCACGGGAGTCTGCCCGGGAACGGTAAGTCCGAGGGCGCCTTCGCCCAAGACCGGCAGACCTCACCGTGCGCCCCGTCCTTCAGACGAAGTCGGAAGGACATCTCCCGGCTTGTGCGCATGCTTGTGCGTTACGACTGTGTGTACAACTTGGTTGCTACACTTCGCTTGACTTGACCGCCACCGGAGCGCTTTCTTCGCATTAAGCAAGTTACTCTGCGTCCAACGCTCCGCCCAAAAAATATCCCCGTGAGAGGTCTGTGCCACTCACGGGGATGTTTTCACTTCTCAGGATAAAGCGGATACTTCTCGCAGATCGCGGTGACCTCGGCGCGGATCGCGTCCGCGTCGGTCTCGAAGGACTTCGCGGTGCGGCCGATCAGCTTCGCAAGCGCCGCCATGTCGTCCACACCAAGTCCGCGGGAGGTGACTGCCGGCGTGCCGATACGGACACCGGAGGTGACGAACGGCTTCTCGGGGTCGTTCGGGATCGCGTTCTTGTTAACCGTGATGTACACCTCGTCGAGTCTGTGCTCGAATTCCTTGCCCGTCAGCTTGAAAGGACGCAGGTCGAGCAGCATGAGGTGGTTGTCGGTGCCGCCGGAAACGAGATCAAAGCCCTCTGCGAGCAGGCCCGCTGCAAGAGCCTTGGCATTCTCGGCGATGCGGCGCTGATACTCCTTGAACTCCGGTTTGAGCGCCTCTCCGAAGCAGACCGCCTTGGATGCGATCACGTGCTCGAGCGGACCGCCCTGCATGCCGGGGAAGATCGCCTTGTTGATCGCCTTTGCGTATTCCTCACGGCAGAGAATAAGTCCGCCGCGCGGTCCGCGAAGCGTCTTGTGGGTGGTCGTCGTCACAACATCGGCGTGCGGCACCGGGGACGGGTGAATGCCCGCGGCGACAAGTCCCGCGATGTGTGCCATGTCGACCATGAAGATCGCACCGACGCTGTGTGCGGCCTTCGCCATGCGCTCAAAATCAATGACGCGCGGATACGCGCTCGCGCCCGCAACGATCAGCTTCGGCTTGACCTGGGCCACCTGAGCCTCGAACGCGTCGTAGTCGATAAAGCCGTCGTCGTTGACGCCGTAGGGGACGAAGTTGTAGACAAGACCGGACATGTTCACCGGGCTTCCGTGGGTCAGATGCCCGCCGCAGGCGAGGTCCATGCCCATGACGGTGTCACCGGGCTTCAGGAACGACAGATACACGGCGAGGTTCGCCTGCGCGCCGGAGTGAGGCTGAACATTAGCGTGCTCCGCTCCGAACAGGCGGCATGCGCGCTCGATGGCGATATTTTCCGCAACGTCGACACACTCACAGCCGCCATAGTAGCGGTGTCCCGGATAACCCTCGGCATACTTGTTTGTTCCGGGGGTCGCCATCGCGAGCATGACAGGCTCGGATACCAGATTTTCCGAGGCGATCAGCTCGAGGCCCCGCCGTTGACGGTGCAGCTCGGACGCGACGGCATTGCCGACCTCCGGATCGTATTCCTTCAACAGATCAATTATCTTCTCTACCATTTCTTTTTCCTTTCCGTTGGAGCATTGGATGCCGGGGGAAAAGCCGCAGAGACCGTTTCCCCATCCTCCGCACGGCAGACACGCCGCAGCGCGCACCGCCTTTTTAATAATGATATGTACATTATATCACAGTTTCCCGACAAAATAAAGGTCTTTCGGGAAAATATTCTGTCGGACGTCAAAAAAGAGTTGCGCACTCGGCTTTGCCGAGTGCGCCGGCGCAGCTTCTTCGAAGCTGCGCGAAAGTCGCGGCATGTGGTGTGGCGGTATCGGATGTGCGGTGAGCCGCGACAGGCGTTCGTTGGTTCAAGACCGGGTTTGTGCAGACTCAGAGGAGGGGCATTCTGTCCGTGGTTGCACTTCCGGCTTCGCCGAAAGCATGGGAGGTATGTTATTTTGGGGTTTCACTCCAAAGCCCGAGCACGGCATGTGGTTTGCCTTATGTCGTTCATTTACTTGCCGTGCGCAGGAGAAATGGCTCTTCGAGCCATATCTCGGAATGACGCCGAGCGTCATTCTTCCTAAAGTTTATTCAAACTCGAATCGGGCTCTGCCATAAACGGCATGAAGTTTATTTTGCCCTGCCAATTTACGTGCCGTGTAGTGTATAATGGCGTAAACGCCATTATACC
>CAYVUJ010000049.1:0-6618 GCA_964454825.1 uncultured Lachnospiraceae bacterium
GCTGTTGCCCATGGCGGGATTGAAGGTGTTCACCGCCTCGCCCGCGAGGAAACGGTCGTAGCGCGAGGAGTATTGCGAGAACTCGAGGTGAGCCGCGCGCAGTACGCCGAGCTCGCTCTGTACAGCGCGGCGTATCTCGCCGAGCACGACGTCGTGGACCGGACGCATCGCCTCCATAAAGACGGCCTTACCGCGCCCGGCCGCGGCAAGGATGCGCCCGAGGCTCTCAGGCGAGGTCGCCGCGGGCTTTTCGCACAGCACGGGAATGCCGTTTTCCAGAAGGAACACGCTCTGCTCTTCGTGGAGGGCGTTGGGAGAGGCGACGTATGCCGCGTCGAAGCCTCCCTCTCTGAAAAGGGAGAGAGCTGAGGCGAGATCGGTGACGACGTCGCCGGAGAGCGCGTTCTTTGCGAGAAATGCGCGGCCGGTGTCCTCGCGGCGGGAGAGCACGGCGGCGACGGAGGCGTCGGGAGTGCGCGATACTGCATCCGCGAACAGGTCGGAGATGAAGTTGGTTCCGATTACGAGAAATCTCATGGTTTAAGGTATCCTTTCGACGTGATAGCATCAAGGTCTGTGTTTTTCGGGTGGGCAGGGGACAGAGCCCTGCGTATGTGCAATACCTCGTTTGCGCTCGGGCTTGCGTCTCTTCGATGCACTTCCCGTACTTCCGATTTCATCGGAAGTACAAAAGTCGGAAGTGCGAATGTCTGAGATGTTGGGGCTATCGCCCCAAGCCCCATTTGGGGTTTTACCCCAAACCCCAGTGGGGGATGTTATCCCCCACACCCCCGAAATGGGGGCGGACTTCATTTCGGCGCAGTTACCCCAAATTTTCCTTAGTCGGGATTCCAAAGGGCCAATGGCCTTTTGGCGGGGGCGCGGGGCAAGGCCCCCGCATGTGCGGGTTATGGAACGGTGCCCCACAAAAAAGGGGTACCGCCACACACATCAGGGGAGCCCCGCGAGGAGCTCCCCTTGATCTCATTTCTTCTCGTACATCGGGATGCCGAGCGGAATTCCGGCGTTCGAGTAGTCGGTGTTGTCCTCCCACATGCTGTACGGAAGAACCGTCTGATCCCAGAGCGTCGTCGTAACGTGCACGCCGGTCTGATTCGTAAATCCCGTGCTGCCTGTGGTGCCGAGCTTGTCTCCGCGCTTGACGCTGTCGCCGACCTTCACGGAGATATCGGACAGATGCGCGTACCATGTCTTGAGCCCCCAGCCGTGATCGACCACGACCAGCTTGCCCGGGTAGTCGAGCTCGCCCACATACACGACCTTTCCGTCGTTCGAGGCCTTGACGTCGCCCTCACCCTTGTAGTCCACTCCGTCATGACGGTAGGACACCTGCGCATTGGTCAGGTTGAACATGTGTCCGTAGCCCGCGGAGATCGGAAGCCCGGACGTCGGATTCGCAAGGAAATAGCCGTTCCACAGCTTCTCCTCCGAGGATTCGGCGGCGATCTTCTCATACTCCGCCTTGAACAGCGACTGTGCTTCGCCGCTGAAGGACTTTTGGTAAACCGCGTCGTCCACGGTGTAGTTGCGGATGCCGAAGCCTGCTTCGGTGACCTCGATCACGACATTCTGCGTGGTTCCGGCGTAGCCGAGGGTGAGCGTGTATGTCCCGACCTTGGTGTCCGCGCCGAAGCAGATAAGCGTGCGCGCGTACTCACCGTCCTTGTGCCATACGGGCTTGAGGGATGATACCTCGGGCTCGCAGGTCATTGTGATCTTGTCGGGGTTCTTCACGTTGAGCGCGGTGAGCGAGACGACATTGCCCTGCTCGATGGATTTCACACCCGGATAAAACTCAGCCGGGGCGGAGACGGACGCCGCGAAGCTGTAATTCATGGTGCCGTAGTATTCGCGGCTCTCTTCCTCGTACCATTTCGCCGAGACTGAAACGTTGACTTTCGCGCCAGTATCGAGTGTCAGCGAGCCGATTGCGGAATACTGGTCGTTGAAGAGCTCGTTTCCGTCGGCGCCGACGACCCTGACGGCGATGTTGTCCGGCTCAACGCTGAATGCGAGAGAGAGTCCGCCCTCGACGTCGTAGACCTCATCGCCCGACGCGCCGTCAAAGGAGGAGGAAACGAAGGAGCCGGAGGAGTTTTTGTACATCCACGAGGAGCTGTCATTGCCGGAGGTGACCGGGAGCACCTTGTGTTCTCCCGAAAGGGTGAGCACGGGCGCGTGTGACGCGGGGTAGATCGACTGCGCGAAATCCGTGGCGAGGAACTGCTCGGTGAGCGCGGCGGTGACGCGCCTTGCCTTGCCCTCGGAGTTCACGAGGTATGTGTCCTTGCCTGCGGCGGAGAAATAGAACTGATAGACGGTTTCGAGCTTGTCGACGGAGAAAGTGACCTTGTAGAAGGAGTCTCCGGCGATGGCCTCCGGCAGGGCGGGGATCTCCTCGGACTGGTCGATCATCTGCTGAAGCTGGGAAATGACCGCCTTACCGTCATCGGTGTTCTTTTCGAACACAAATTCCTTTCCGTCGAGGTCGGCGACGGTGATCTTTTCCGCAAGCGCCGCGGATACGACGGTGGATTTGTCGCTTGTCTTATAGGATACGATCGCCACCGCGGTGGGGATGAAAAGCGCAATAATGAGGATCGCGCAAAGAAGTCTGTTCTTCATATGGTGAAACCACCTTTCGATGAAAATTCGTCATGGTGCAGGCGTTTTGGCCGAAGGGCCTACAACGCCACGGTAACACAATATATATATGATACATTATTTTCGCGCAAAAATCAAGACACAATTCGAATTTTGCATTTAAAACACGAATTCAAAGGAGCGCACATGACAAGCGCGGCGGAATTTGCGCTATCGCCCGTGCGCACGTACGCAAGCGCGGCGGTGTTGCGTGCGCCTCCGGCCAATACAAAAAAACGTAGGCAGCCGCGCCGCCTCCGGTTTGTGTCCTGCCGGGCGTGTTTGTCGGCGCTTTGACGGAAAAGATGCAAGCAATTGCGCCGTCAAAGCGTCAGCTGTGAATTGTGCGGTATTGAGTTGAAAACTCATATGTGTTACAAAGATATCCTCGGTAACGAAAAACAGTGAGCAGTCACGAAATATACTTTGCTTTAATGTTCGATTTCGATTTTACCGTTTAATTTTTCATATTCGGCAACGCGTTTTTTCAAATACTGTTCGATTTTCTTGTTTGCTGAGCGGCCTTCCGATTCTGCAATGTAACGAAACTTTTGAAAGAGCAGGCGATCAACCCGCAGCGTATATCTCAATAACTTGTCGTCCATTTTCTTTTCCTCCGACTTTATTATGACTCAATTATAGTGGAATTATTGCGTCATAAAAAATGGTGGTATAATGGTGTAATAATGACGAACAGAAATTGAGGCATAATCATGAAAATAGCGGTAATTGGTTCAAGAGGATTGACAGTAAAAGATTTAGCGGATTATCTTCCGTCAAATGTAACGGAGATAGTATCAGGAGGTGCTGTCGGCATTGATACTTGTGCTAAGGAATACGGCCTGCGGCATATACGTTTCCATGATCTCAGACACCCGTATGTCAAGCTCATGACAAAAAATAATTTCTGCTTTAATAAATCATAGCAACTAATTTTTTCACTGTCTACCTAGAAGGATGCATATCAAAGTCCGACCTCTCAAAAATTCTTTTATTTCAACACTTTTCCGTACCCTTATTTCTCGACCCTTCACATCAATACTACCGTCTCAATATGACACGAGAGGATAGAAAGTACGTCCTATGCCTTTCTCGGTATGCGAGAACTTATCGACTGCTATTTTGCCAATTTGTCTGTCTGCGAAAACATATCAATCTTTTGCTATAAATATTCGCCAACGATTAATTGCTTGCTTTGGTATATTTCCAACATTTAATTTTTTGAAATATTCCAAATACCTCGAAATAAGTCAAATTGATATTCATAGAAAGACATATCTGTTTCGCTTTTTTGATAAACGAAGGATGTTACTGGATGTCTACCAATAGATTATTAATGAGTATTACTTCATCACCCACTATAAGAGTACGAGTAAGTGGATGATCTGTTTCCTTTATCTCCACTCCGATGTTTTTTGCAAACGTATAAAGTTCTTCCCTTGCTATATTTTCATAATCCGTGTATGAAGGAAAATAAATATCCTTCTCAAATTGTTTAGTATTAATTCAAACTTTTATAGAAACTCCAGCATGAACTAACTTTTTTTAAACAACTATTTATTCCGCAATATAATTATAGGTGCGCCTATCTGAGTATAGTATTACATTTGGCCTTTCGTATTGCTTGAATGAAATAGTCATACGCATCCTCTTCCAGGAGAATGTCTGATAAACCTATTTGTGTCAACTACTCATGAAATTTAGTGTTTCGCTCTTTATAGGCAAATGAAAGTAAAACACTGATCTCCGTTGCAATGAGAGCACAAGCAATGCTAATTGAAATAACACTTATTTGCACTGTGACATCTTTAATTATAATAACGGGCAATACTGCCAATAGCAGTCCAATTAAAATAATTAGACAATTTGTCAGTATCTCTTTTCTATAGGAATTCATATGCTCTCCTTAAAAATTAACAGCCTTAACAATCTAGATACATCAAGAACGATTCTATTACAAATTGTAAACTTTGTGCACTCTGTAATCCATTTGTAAGCAACTGAAATAGCATATCTATCATAGTTTTTATTCTTTTATTTGATTGTGATTGCAATAATATGTGATCATCATCCAACCAATCACTTAAGTAATTCAGAACATATAGTAATACAAACCTTTCATTTATTGTTGCAAATTTGTTTGCATACTGCTCCGATTCATTATAGATCTGTATTGGTTTTCTACACAACAACCAATATGAGATGCATGAAACTATTTTTTGTTCATTAACATGATGAATGCTGTTAAACTGACGTATTTCATTTATGTTAAGAAAATAGTCGTGTACAGCCATCGCAAGCAAATCCGAATTTACTATTAAAAATTCCGAGGAGCTATTATTAGTTATGAACATATTCATTTCTTGATAAAGACTACTAAAACGTGTCTCTACTCTTGACTTTCCACATGTTTTGATTGTATCTTCAAGCAATTCACTCGTCAGTCTCATCCGTTTCACCTATTTGCCTTAAAGTCGCTAATACTTCGGGATTATTAAATTTCTCAAATATTTCAAGTTGTTCTTTGTCACTATAAGATATACCAACATTAGCTATTGTCATATGTTCAGTAAATAATGATCTATATTCTGGAAGCATTCGACCGTATACTTTATCCCAAAAGGACTTTTTGTACTCTACAACTTTACCAATATGTTCATTTATAGATTGTTCAGCATATTTTTTAAGCCATTCGTATTTTAGGCGAACATTCTCATTCTCTCTAAATAACACTATCCTTTCATTGCACATCGAGATAATATCTTCTAGAAATTGCTTATTGCTTTTCTTAATAATTAGGCTATAATCTCTTCCATGTTGTATTGAATTGAAATAGTTTAAATAATATTTTCTGTCTGAATCTAAACTAACAATGCATCCAACATGATCGTCGAAAGTCAAACCTCCATTTTTACTTCTCTTTTTAGAGCGTTTGTCTACTCTTTTTGTATACTTAATCACTTCCTCGGCTACATACTCATCTAGAACGATACGTGGATATTTCGCTATCTTACTTTCATATTGGTATGATTTGTTGACTGCGTCTCCAAAAAACATATTTTTATTTTCATCATAATAAATATCACCATATGCGGCCCCCCCTCTAATCACCAATCCTTTACTTAAAAATTTCATAAGCAGGGGCTCACAATTTAATAAAGCAACGTCAAACAATGCGCCCAAATTAGAAGTTGATTTATTTCTGTAATCATAAATGATATAGGCACAGTCAGAAAAAGTGTATATGTGCCGTTGATATGCTGCATACTCTCTATCTTGACTCTTATTACCTAATAACTCTGAATGGAATAACTCGTTAATCTTAAATAATTCATTGAAATCATTGCGACTTTGACTACCGAGAATATCTACAAAAATTACAAGTGCTTTATCGAACTTTTTTTCGTTTCTGCTCATAATCATTCTCCGTTTCTATTCGTTTTTACGACACTCCACCTTTTTCTTTATTGACACATGTTTCACACCATTTTTTATTAATAGCATCAAGATCATGTTGGGGTATCAATTCTGCATCAATGATTTGAATGTCTCCTAACTCCTTAATTATCATTTCTTTTGTATAATCTTGAGGGAACGGAAATGGGATTTCTCTCCTATGTTTATATATTATATCAAATACCTTTCTAGAAAAGCTTTCAGTTTCTCGAATTTTATCAAAAGTTGGAATAAAAATGCTGTCCGTATCATCTGGATAGATTGATTTTCCCGATTCATTCAAATCGAATATGTATCTACAAAATTTTTCATCATGCTTAAAGTATAACATTGTGAATCCCGATGCTGTGTCTTGTAAATCCCATTCGCTTCTCATAGGTATAAAATAACCATACTGGAAATGACAGCTCAAAAAAGGTTGATAGCCAATTGGCATAACCAAATTTGGCCAGCACTTAAAACGATCCTGTATAAAAAGAACACCATATCTCCCATCTG
>CAYVUJ010000049.1:6628-8102 GCA_964454825.1 uncultured Lachnospiraceae bacterium
TGGTTGCAATAAAATCATGTTTATTTAAAGGTCGCCAAGACTTATATTTTTCTTTTATACAACAGGCAAAAAATAATGCAATGCGAACTCTATTCGTTATATCTAAAAAATTAGTTTTAAATCCATAATGTTGAGCCACAGCTGAGAAATTAAATTCGCTGCTCTTACTACATTCCACCGCTCTTGATTTTCCAAAGAGCATCGATAATTCACTCCATCGCATATTTTCAATAAACGAATAAGCAGATCTTTCATTTTCGTTTTTTGGGGTAAATCTGTCCCAGGTAGACTTAGAAGTCGGATATATTTTGGATTCGCCCCTGCAAAAGAAGGGACCTGATTCTTGGACAGCCACAACTTCATATGGATATTGTACATACTGCGGCATTACAGCATTTTCAAAAGCAATCCTCTCCAAATCTCCTCCTTCAAATGATTTGTAATATCCATATTGCAATATCTCTTTACGAACAGTGTTCATTTTTTCAACAAACTGGATTTCCTCTAATAACAATTGTTCGATTTCATTAATTGAAACTTCTTGCACAGAATCTTCATTCCTCTCTTTATACGGTTCCTCAATTACTAATTTTAATTTTTTGCTCATCAGAGAGAATAAACGCCTACACATACCCAATGCCTAAAGCGTCTGCAACTTTTCTTATTTCTGCTAAAACACTATTTCGCGCAATAACTTTTTATTAAAATTCTGAGAAGATTGTCCAATTCTCAGGGCTAGTTCTGAAATACTGATAATCATCTCGTTACACAGTTTCCGAATTATATCTGATGTTGTCATTTGATTTTTTCTTGACTTTCTTATTATAAACAATCTGGTTGATAAACACAAGATGTTATACCAATTAATAACAAAAATACTCTGCAAGTTTTTGAACCTGCATGGCATTCCCGTATTCATCTTATTTTTCCACATCAATCTCCACACCAGACTTGAATCTCACCGTTATCTTTTTATCTCAAACGGTAACCAGCTCAATTAGCCACCGCACAAGCTGTTCATCGTATTCCGCTGGTATGTCAGTCTGGTCCTCCAGAAAGGTTTTTATCTCCTAGATACGCTGGCGTCTACCACCACACTCGGCTTCTTACACCAGTATTGCCTGTCGCTGCTCCTGTAGATGATAAATCTCATCGACCACATTTGTGTAGTCCTTTTGGGTATTTTCCACTCCTAAAGTTCCTACCATAGTTCCTATAGACGGCGATTAATCTCGTTGACCTCACTTGCTGCTGTTGTCGCTGAGTACCTCGATAATGTTTATTTCCAAAATCGGAAGGATAGGTCTTTTTCATCCATCACCTCATGAATTGCCTTTACCACCGCGTTCTGCAAATCGCTCGCTTAGATGGTCGGTGCATCATATTCTTCCGGGCCATGCTCCACGCGAGTGCAACATCTCCCGACAATGAAGACAATTCAAGGGTAAACCGTTGTGTGACAACAGGTTACAGT
>CAYVUJ010000050.1:0-3015 GCA_964454825.1 uncultured Lachnospiraceae bacterium
AGGAGAAATCAACATGGCAAAAAGAATTGACGCATCCGAGCTCGATCTGAAGGAAAAGCTCGTGGTGGTTAACCGCGTATCCAAGACTGTGCAGGGCGGCCGCGTAGCTCGCTTCGCAGCACACATGGAAGTTGGTGACGAGAACGGCCACGTAGGCTACGGTCTCGGGAAGGCGGCTGAGGTTCCCGAAGCAATCCGGAAGGGAATCAAGGACGCAAAGAAGAACATGATCACCGTGTCTCTCAAGGACACCACGATCCCTCATGAGATCATCGGCGAGTTCGGCGCAGGCAAGGTTCTGCTCAAGCCCGCCGCTCCCGGTACCGGTATCATCGCAGGTAAGACTGTCCGTGCGGTAGTCGAGCTTGCAGGTGTCAAGTACATTCGTGCGAAGTCCCTTCGTTCGAATAACCCCACGAACGTTGTCAAGGCAACCTTCGAGGGACTGAAGGCACTGCGTACCGCTCAGGAGGTTGCTGCAGTTCGCGGCATCGACGTTGAAAAGGTCAACGGATGAGGAGGACGAAACGATGAAAAAAGTAACTCTTACAAAGAGCCTTATCGGTTCGAAGCCCAATCAGAGAGCGACAGCGGCGTCCCTCGGACTTCGCAAGATCGGCGACAGCATCGTTCATGCGGACGACGCAGTGCTGGCAGGCAAGGTCAAGGTGATCGCTCACCTCGTCTCTGTGGAGAAGGCGTAAGCCCTCCAGACATTAAAAATACTAAATAAGGAGGACGTAAGCTATGAAGCTCCACGAACTTGCACCGCAGGAAGGCTCTGTAAAGGACTCATTCCGTAAGGGAAGAGGCCCCGGCTCCGGCAACGGCAAGACCTCAGGCAAGGGTCATAAGGGACAGAACGCGCGTTCCGGCGGCGGTGTACGCCCCGGTTTCGAGGGCGGTCAGATCCCGCTTTACAGAAAACTGCCTAAAAGAGGTTTCAACAACCGCTTCGCAAAGGTTTATGCGATCGTCAATGTTGAAGACCTTAACTGCTTTAATGACGGTGATACCGTCAGCCTTGAGACTCTTATGAGCGCTCGCAAGGTCAGAAAAGCACTTGATGGACTCAAAATTCTCGGCAACGGCGAACTCAAGAAAAAAATCACCGTCCAGGCAAAAGTCTTTTCAGCAAGTGCAAAGGAAAAGATCGAAGCGGCCGGTGGGAAGGCCGAGGTGATCTAAATGTTTAAGACAATCGCTAACGCATGGAAGCTGGCCGATCTTCGTGCCAAGATGATTTTCACGGTCTTTATCGTAGTTCTTTACAGAATAGGTACTGCGCTCCCGATCCCGTTCCTTGACGCATCCGTGCTTTCAAGCTCGCTTCTCGCGTCATCCGGATCGCTGTTCCAGTATCTTGACATTCTCTCCGGCGGTGCTATGTCTCAGGCGACACTGTTCGCCCTCGGCGTAAGCCCGTACATCACCGCATCCATTGTTATCCAGCTTCTCACGGTTGCAATTCCGTACCTTGAGAGACTGGCAAAGGAAGGCGAAGAGGGTAGAAAGAAGATCAATCAGTATACCCGTGTTTGTACCGTTGTTCTTGCTCTTATCACCGCTTTCGGTTACTATAAGCTGCTTGACAACAACGGGGCGATTACCCGTGACGGCTTCTACGCAGGCCTCATCATCGTTATGGCGTACTGTGCCGGCTCATCCCTCGTGATGTGGCTTGCAGAGCGTGTCAATGAAAAAGGTATCGGCAACGGTATTTCCATCATCCTTTTTGCTAATATCGTTTCCCGCCTGCCTTCCATGATGAGCAGCCTCTGGACGGACTATTTCGGATCCGGTGCCGTGAGCAAGATCATCTTCGGCGTATTTGTCGTTATCTTTGAGGTAGCGGCGGTTGCCCTGATCGTCTTTATCAACGACTCCGAGCGCCGACTCCCCGTTCAGTATGCGAAGAAGGTCGTTGGACGCAAGATGTACGGCGGGCAGAGCTCCACTCTGCCGCTCAAGGTCAACATGACCGGAGTTATGCCGATCATCTTTGCAAACTCCATCGTAACACTTCCCGCTACGATCGCGATGTTCTTCCCGAAGTCCGGCTTCTGGAAGGGTGTTAACAGCATCTTCTCCACTGACGGATGGGTGTACGCGGTTCTCACCGCTGCGCTCATTATCGCGTTCGCGTACTTCTATGTGACCATTTCCTTCAATCCCATCGAGGTTGCGAACAACCTCAAGCAAAACGGCGGTTTTATCCCCGGTATCCGTCCCGGCAGACCGACATCCGAGTATATTACCAAGGTCCTGAACCGCATCACACTGATCGGTGCGTTCTTCCTTGTGATCATTGCGGTGATCCCGCTGATCGCCAATATGATCTCCGGATCGAAGCTCTCCGCACTCGCGTTTACCGGATCCTCGATAATCATCGTCGTCGGCGTTATTCTTGAGACCGGCAGAGAGATCGAATCTCAGATGACCATGCGTCATTACAAGGGCTTCCTTGAATAATGGTGGTATGATGAGAAAGATCAATCTGATACTGCTCGGAGCGCCCGGTGCAGGTAAGGGTACACAGGCGGAGATAATCTCCAAGAAATATTCTATCCCCGCGATCTCCACGGGCAATATGATCCGCGAGGCTATCGCAAACGGCACCGAAATGGGAAAGAGCGCAAAGAGTTATACTGACTCCGGCGCTCTGGTCCCGGACGAGGTCGTGATCGGTATCATCAAGGATCGTCTTGCACTGGACGATTGCAAAAACGGCTTTATCCTTGACGGCTTTCCGCGTACAGTGCCTCAGGCTGAGGCGCTGGATACGATGGGAGTGGAGATCACCGACGTGATTTCCATCGAGGTCAGCGATGAGGACATCGTCGCCCGCATGAGCGGACGCCGCGTATGCGGCAAGTGCGGCGCATCCTACCACACTGTCTTCAATCCGTCGTCAAAGGGAGAGCTTTGCGAAAACTGCGGAGAAGAGTTGTCTATCCGCGCGGATGACGCTCCCGAGGTGGTACTGAAGCGTCTTGCTAACTACCACGAGTCCAC
>CAYVUJ010000050.1:3115-7989 GCA_964454825.1 uncultured Lachnospiraceae bacterium
CGGATGACGCTCCCGAGGTGGTACTGAAGCGTCTTGCTAACTACCACGAGTCCACCGAGCCTCTGAAGGCTTACTACGAGACGAAGGGTAACCTCAAGATCGTGGTTGGTCAGGAGAAGCTCGAGGACACGACCGCATTGACCCAAAAAGCTCTTGAAGGATGAAGGCGCAGCATGATTTTCATTAAGAATCCCGAACAGATAAAAAAAATGCGGCACGCCGGGCGAATCACGGGTGAGGCACTTCTGGTTGCCAGAGACCACATCCGCCCCGGAATAACAACGAAGATGCTCGACAGCGTTATACGTGAGTATATCGAAAAGTGCGGAGCAAAGCCGTCGTTCCTCGGGTACGGCGGATTCCCCGGCAGTGCATGCATCAGTGTGAATGAAGAGGTGATTCACGGTATTCCCTCAGAAAAGGTCGTTCTTGAAGAGGGCGATATCGTGAAGGTAGATGTGGGAGCATTTATTGACGGTTTCCACGGAGACAGCGCAAACACATTTGCGGTCGGCAGGATATCGGACGAGGCTCAGCGTCTTATCGACGCAACAAAGCGCAGCTTTGAGCTCGCACTGGAGGCCGCCGGACGCGTCGGGGCTCGCATCGGAGATGTCGGCTCAGCGGTCGACGAGTATGTGAAGTCATTTGGCTACACAACCGTCAAGCGCTATACCGGACACGGTGTCGGCCACGAGCTCCACGAGGATCCGAGCGTCCCCAATTTCGGACGTGCCGGACACGGGCCGCGCATCTCAACAGGCATGGTCATCGCCATTGAGCCGATGGTCAACGCCGGGGTCGAGGGCGTTCGCGAGCTTGCGGACGGCTGGACTGTCGTCACCGCTGATAAAAAGCTTTCCGCGCACTACGAACACACTGTTGCAATTACCGAGGACGGTCCCGTATGTCTGACGAAGGTCGATTGATCGGCTGCGGAGGACGGGACAGCGCTCTGCGGGAATTTTTGAAGAATTATCAGTCATGCAAAAGAGGATAGATAGGAGGGATCATTCTGCCTAAGGATGACGTTATTGAATTTGAAGGAGTAGTTGTGGATACGCTTCCGAACGCTACCTTCAAGGTGAAACTGCCCAACGATATGATCGTAACCGCTCATATTTCGGGCAAGCTCCGACAGAACTACATCAGGATACTCGTAGGTGACAAGGTCACCGTTGAGGTGTCGATATACGATCCTACAAAGGGGCGTATAACTTGGCGTACAAAATAAGAAAGGGGTATTTACAATGAAAGTAAAACCTTCTGTTAAGAAGATATGTGAGAAGTGCAAGGTCATCAAGCGTCACGGTAACGTGATGGTGATCTGCGAAAACCCGAGGCATAAACAAAGACAGGGCTAAGTCCTGAATTTAAAGAAAGGTAAGTAAGCAAATGGCTCGTATATCAGGTGTTGATATTCCGAATCAGAAGCGGATCGAGATAGCGCTGACCTATATCTACGGTATCGGTCTGACCAGCGCACGTAAGATCCTTGCGGCCACCGGCGTTGATCCGGATACCCGCGCGAAGGACCTTACTGAAGAGGAAGTCGCAAAGCTCCGTGATGAGATCGAGAACAACTACACGGTTGAGGGTGAACTTCGCCGTGAGGTCGGTATGAACATCAAGCGACTTGTGGAGGTAAACTGCTATCGCGGAATCCGCCACCGCAAGGGTCTGCCTGTTCGCGGTCAGCGCACCAAAACAAACGCAAGAACCCGCAAAGGTCCCGCAAAGACCATTGCAAACAAGAAGAAGTAAAGGAGTGAGTAAGGCTAATGGCTAGTACCAAAAAGGTTATCAAGAAGCGCCGTGAGAGAAAGAACATCGAAAAGGGTGCCGCTCACATCAGCTCTTCTTTTAACAACACGATCGTGACTATCACAGATACAGCCGGCAACGCAGTGTCCTGGGCAAGCGCAGGTGAGATGGGCTTCCGCGGTTCCAAGAAATCCACCCCATTCGCAGCACAGACCGCAGCGGAGACCGCAGCTAAGATCGCGATGGAGCATGGCATGAAGACCGTCGAGGTCTACGTCAAGGGACCCGGATCGGGACGTGAGAGCGCCATCCGTGCACTGCAGACGACGGGACTTGATATCACTCTTATCAAGGACGTGACACCGATCCCGCACAACGGCTGCCGTCCGCCGAAGCGCCGTCGCGTATAATCAATAAGGAGGAAACTGAATATGGCAAGATACACCGGACCTTCCTGCAAGCTTTGCCGCAGAGAAGGCAAGAAGCTCTTTCTGAAGGGCGATCGCTGCCTCACCTCGAAGTGTGCCGTCGAGAGACGCGCAACCGTTCCCGGTCAGCACGGCGCAGGCCGCAAGACCGTCAAGGAATACGGACTTCAGCTCCGTGAGAAGCAGACCGCACGCCGTTACTACGGTGTTCAGGAGAAGCAGTTCAAGAAGTATTATGTTGCTGCGGATAAGCAGAGCGGTGTTGCGGGTGAGAACCTTCTCTCCCTGCTTGAGCGTCGTTTTGACAACGTAGTTTACAGAATGGGTCTTGCGGCAAGCCGTAAGGAAGCCCGCCAGCTCATCCGTCACGGGCACTTCCAGCTCAACGGTAAGAAGGCAGACATCCCCTCGATCATCCTTAAGGTCGGCGATACCGTCACCGTGAAGGAGAAGAGCCGCTCCAGCGAAAAGTTCAAGGAGCTCGCAGAGCAGATGGCTGCTGTTATTGCACCGAAGTGGTTGGATGTCGATGTCGACAATTTCTCTGCAAAGATGATCATGATCCCGGAGCGCGCAGATGTAGATTTCCCGTTCCAGGAGCAGCTTATCATCGAGCTTTATTCAAAGTAATAACCTGTCCCGCCGCAGCGTAACAGCGGGACAGCGGTCCCGTTACAGCGCATGAATTCCGGCAAAGTCCGGTACGATTATACTCGGAAATAGGAATATATTGATTTTACGGAGGGTTATTATAAGTATGATTGAGATAGAAAAGCCTAATATTTCGGCACTCCCTTCCGATGACGCAAATTGCGTCAAGTTCGTTGTAGAGCCTCTGGAAAGAGGCTACGGAGTAACGCTTGGTAACTCCCTTCGCCGCGTGTTGATGAGCTCGCTTCCCGGTGTGGCAATCACGAGCATCAAGATCGACGGCGTGCTTCACGAGATTTCCACTGTCAGCGGTGTGAAAGAGGATGTCTGCGAAATCGTGTTGAATGTGAAGGGGATCCTCGCCAAGCTGCACGGGGACGCTTCTCCCAAGACTGTGGTGATCGATGTAACCGGCGCATGTAATGTGACAGCCGGAGACATCCGTGCTGATGCGGATATCGAGATACTCAATCCGGATCACCATATCGCTACCGTAAGCGACGATGTGCGTTTTTACATGGAGCTCACATTTGACAGCGGGCGTGGATACGTTGATGATAAGCGCAACAAGGAGCTCTATTCCATCATGAATGGCGGAGCCACTGCGCCTATCGGAACGATCTTCACAGATTCCAACTATACCCCGGTCTACAACGTGAACTATGTTGTCGAAAATACCCGTGTCGGGAACATCACAGACTACGATAAGCTGACTGTCGAGGTTCTGACAAACGGTGTTATTACGGCAAAGGAAGCGGTTTCTCTTGGAGCCAAGATACTCAATGAACACCTCAACTTGTTCGTCGATCTGTCGGATGAGGCGAAGAACGCGGAAATCATGGTCGAACGTGAAGAGACCATCAAGGAAAAGGTTCTTGAGATGACCATTGAGGAGCTTGATATGTCAGTGCGCTCATTCAACTGCTTGAAGCGCGCAGGCATTGATACGGTCGAGGATTTGACGAACCGCACCGAGGAGGATATGATCAAGGTCAGAAACCTCGGAAAGAAATCGCTTGAAGAAGTTATACAGAAGCTTCATTCTCTCGGTCTTGAGCTGAAGAAGGAAGAGGACTGATCCTGCACCAGGCAGGGGGACGTCCGGCCTAGGGACGTCTTTGACTAAGTTTTGCAAAAGGAGGACATTGCAATGCCCGGAACAAGAAAGCTCGGCAGAACGACAGCACACAGAAATGCTATGCTGCGCGGAATGGTGACCTATCTTCTGGAAAAAGGCTCCATTGAGACTACTCTCACCCGCGCAAAGGAAGTTCGCGCTATGGCCGAGAAGATGATAACGCTTGGCAAGAAGAATACTCTTGCAAGCCGCCGTGCCGCTCTTGCATATATCACTAAGGAAGAGGTAGTAGCAAAGCTCTTCGAGGAGATCGCTCCTAAGTACAGTGATGTAAATGGCGGTTACACTCAGATCTATAAGCTTGGACCCCGTCGCGGCGACGCTGCCGAGATGGCTCTCATCAAGCTGGTAGAGAGCAAGTAATTCTGCAAACGCAGCAAAAGGGCAGAGGATATCCTCTGTCCTTTTTTGTATATATACCTAAATAAAAAATTTCAAAAAAACTGTTGACAAACATCTTCTGCGGTGATATACTGATACCGTAAACCTGTGATTAAGATTAGTAGTCGAGGCATATGCTTCAAGAGAGCCGTCGTTCGGTGCGAGACGGCAGCGGCGCTTCGGTGAATGGACTTATGAGGGCGGTCGAAAGCGATGGCGAGTGCGGCGGACGCTGTGTTCACAGACGTAAGTAGTAACCGACGGAGGCAGCACCGTTATCTGGCTGAAGTGCATGATTGTGCATAGAGTGGATGTTTATCATCAATCCGGGTGGTACCGCAGGATGATTCCTATTAAGGATTCGGTCTTGTCCCAGAGAGTGGGGCAGGGCTGTTTTTTTATTGTGAAACAACAAGGTTCCGGGGTACCCGCCGGCAATCTCCGATTGCGTAAGCGGGTCGGATTCTTATTCCCTCGTACACAATCAAAAATATTTTTCATAATACGAAAGG
>CAYVUJ010000051.1:0-7979 GCA_964454825.1 uncultured Lachnospiraceae bacterium
CGGGGTACGTCCCATCAATAACATCGTGGACATTACAAACTACGTGATGCTCGAGTACGGCCAGCCCATGCACGCGTTCGACTACGCCTGCCTCGAGGGCAAGCAGATCAATGTGCGCCGTGCCGCCGAGGGGGAAAAATATGTTACCCTCGACAACATAGAGCACACGCTCAGCTCGTCGATGCTCGTCATTGCGGATGAGAAAAAGCCCGTTGCACTCGCCGGAGTTATGGGCGGCGCCAACTCCGGAATTTCCGACACCACAACGACCGTGGTGTTCGAGAGCGCGATGTTCAACGGCGCTTCCGTACGTGTCACATCACGTGCAAACGGCATGAGGACCGAAAGCTCCGGACGCTATGAGAAGGGGCTTGACGCAGAGGGGACCGAGCAGGCGCTTCGCCGCGCTCTGGAACTCGTTTCACTTCTCGGAGCAGGCGAGATCGTCGACGGCATGATCGACGTTTATCCGACGAAGAGACCCGTACCCGAGATCGCACTCGATCCCGCGGTCATAAACCGCTTCCTCGGCACGGACATTCCCGAAGCCTTCATGCGCGACACGCTCGCCTCGCTCGACTTCAAGCTGAACGAGGGCTCCGTAATACCGCCGTCATACCGCGCCGACGTTCTGTGTATGAACGACATTGCAGAAGAGGTGATCCGCATCTGGGGTTACGGAACACTCGGAGAGACAATGGCGCTGTCTGGATGCACCGAAGGCGGCCGTACGCATTCTCAGAATTACCGCATCGCGGCTGAGGACGCTCTGTGCGGCATGGGACTCGATCAGATCGAGACATTCTCCTTCATCTCCCCGAAATTCTACGACAGGATCAACCTTCCCGAGGATCGCAGAAAGAGCGTCGTGATCCGCAATCCGCTCGGCGAGGACACCTCGGTGATGCGCACCACGGCGATACCGTCCATGCTGAATGTGCTGTCATACAATCAGAATGTGAAGAATCAGGCCGCAGCGCTTTATGAGATGGCGACGGTGTATCTCCCGAAGGAGGGCTGTGAGCAGCCGGACGAGCCCAAGCGCATCGTGATCGGCGTGTATGACGCAGCGAAGAAGAACGAGGCGACCTTCTACCGTCTGAAAGGCATTGTCGAGGGCTTGCTTCGCGCGAGCGGCGTAAAGAACGCGCGATTCTCGGCTGTCAGCGACAATCCGACGTTCCACCCCGGACGCTGTGCGGCTGTGACCGTCGGCGACGTATGTCTCGGCGTATTCGGCGAGATACACCCGGATGTGGCTGAGAAGTACGACTTCCTGTACCGCACGGCGGCGGCGGAGCTCGACTTCGACGCACTCGCTTCGCTCTGGTCGACAGATTTCTCCTTCGAGAGCATGCCGAAGCACCCGGCACTGGAGCGCGACTTCTCCTTCGTCTGCGAGGAGCTTCTCGAGGCCGCATCCATTGAGGATCAGATCGCCGCAGCCTCTCCGCTGGTCGAGAGCGCCGAGCTGTTCGACGTATTCCGCGGCCCGCAGGTCGGAGAGGGCAAGAAGAGCGTAAGCTTTGCCGTCAAGTTCCGTGCGAAGGACAGGACCCTCAAGGATGAGGAAGCCGACCACGCCGTCACAAAGATCATGAAGGCTCTTGCGGACAAGTTCGGAATTGAGCTGAGAAAATAAGATACCGGACCGGCAAAACAAGGTCTCGGACTGATCCCCCACATATTGACACCGGAAATACGACCGGAAATAAAGAGAATTCAAAGGCAGGTGTACCGTTATGAAATACAGGATGACAATAGCCGGGCTGGAGCGTGAGTTACCGCTCTGCCCGCTCAACGACGACGTATATATCGGTGCGTTCGTGATCTTCGGCGATCCGGAGCTCACGACAGCCGCCGCCGCAGAGCTTCTGAAAAAGGCTCCCGACTACGATTACATCATCACAGCGGAATCGAAGGGGATTCCGATTGCCCATGAAATGGCACGTCTTGCCGGAAATCAGAAGTATTTCCTTGCACGCAAGGCCCCCAAGCTCTATATGGACGGCGTGTTCGAGGTCACCGTCCGTTCGATCACGACCGCCGGAGAGCAGAAGCTGTACATCGACGGCGCGGACGCGAAGCTCATGAACGGCAAGCGCATCCTCATTGTGGACGACGTGATCTCCACCGGGGAGAGTCTGCGTGCGCTCGAGACGCTTGTGACCCAGACCGGTGCAGTCATCGCCGGAAAGATGTGCATTTTGGCCGAGGGTGACGCAAAGGATCGCGCCGACATAGAATATCTCGAGCCGCTTCCGCTCTTTGATTCAAACGGAAACGTGCTCGCCTGACTCCGTTTATCTCAAAAATATATAAAAGGAGACTCTGTATGAAAAAATTCATGAACGAATTTAAAGCATTTGCCCTGCGCGGCAATGTGATGGACCTTGCCGTCGGCGTTATCATCGGCGGCGCGTTCCAGGCGATCGTCACATCGATGATCAACGATCTGATCATGCCGTTTATCGGTCTGATCACCGGCGGCGTCAACTTCAAGGATCAGTTCGTTATCCTCAAGAACACGACAGCAGTCGCCAATGAGGCGATCACCTCCATAGACCAGGCGGCCGCCCTCGGTGTGACGACCTTCAACTACGGCTCGTTTATCACCGCGGTCATCAATTTCATCATCATGGCGTTCGTGATCTTCACCATGGTCAAGGCAATCAACCGTCTGGCAACCATCGGTAAAAAGGAAGAGGCTAAAGCCGAGCCCGAACCCACGACGAAGAAGTGCCCGTTCTGCTGCACCGAGATCGATATCAATGCTGTCCGCTGCCCGCACTGCACAAGCGAGCTTGGCGAAGAGTAATAACAAAGAAAAGAGGATACCTTTCAAAAGGTATCCTCTTTTTCATATCATTTCCGCCGTCAGAGGCGAACTGCTTCCAGTTCAAGCTCCACCTTCTGTTCGGCAACGCCCTTGAACTCCACACAGTACACCAGACGAAGCGTTCCGCCCTCAGGCGTAAGCGCATTCTCCACACTGCGTGAGAATACGGTCATATCAAAGGCCGCAAACGGCGTTTTATACATCGCCCGGTGACGCTTGCCCGCCTCAAAGATCATGACCGACCGCAGAAAGCCCTTGCGCTCAATGGTCACAAGCCCCGGCTCGGCACGATCGAAGGAAAGCACGGTCGGGACCGGTGATTCGTCCTTGTCGATCGTCTCCTCATACGAGAGGATCAATCGGCCCCCGTCATCGCGAATCGAGGCAAGCGTGCGGTTTTCGATCTGATCCTTCTTGACCTTAGGCCGCTCGCGCCGCCGCGCCATGACCGGCATGGCGGACGCTTCCCTCTCTTCCTCGGCAAAATCCGAGAGGGATACAGACGACGAGCGCACAATAAGGCGAAAATCGCCGCCCTCCCCCGGCATTGCAGGAGAGAGCATGTCCTTTTCTGAATATTCGTTCACTTCCCGTGCCTATCAGACGATATCGGGAACCCACGGACAGCCGCCGAGAACCTCATAACCGAAGTCATTCGGCTTTGCCCAACGCACGCCGTTCGTGATCACGCGCTGTACGATCTCGTTGTGGAAGGACGGGCATGTCTCATGGCCGGGCTGGAAGTAAAACACCTTGCCCGCGCCGCGAAGGTATGTAACTCCGGAGCGGAATACGTAGCCGTGCTCATACCAGCCTTCAAAGATATGTGCGTCCGGCTGGGGAATCTGGAACGGCTCTGCGTACAGTTCCTCCTCGGGAAGCTCGAAATGCTGAGGAATGCCCGCCGCAATGGGGTGCGAAGGGAGAATGTTCCAGATGATCTCCTTCTGGTTGTTGCCCCAGAGCAGATTTCCCGTGGTTCCGGCGATAGCGCGGAAGGGCTTGGAGTGATGCGCGCTGTGAAGTGCGATAAAGCCCATGCCGTTTACGTACACGCGCTGGCGGATCTTCTCCACGAGCTCGTCCTTGACCTCGCCGTGAGCGAGATGTCCCCACCAAAGAAGGACGTCCGTGTTGTTGAGAAGCTCGTCCGGAAGTCCCTGCTCCGGATCGTCAAGAGATGCGAGAGTGACCTCCATGTCGTCGTTTTTGTCAAGGAACTCCTTGATGGTTGCGTGAAGTCCGTTCGGGTAGATGCTCTTCACATCGTCGTCTGTCTTTTCATGACGGTACTCATTCCATACCGTTACTCTGATCTTATCTGCCATGATTTGCCTCCTGTATCATCCCGATATCACGGGAAACTACGGATATTATACCATATACTCCGGGCAATTTCAAGCCATAAAACGGATATTACAGCGCGAATAAAAACCTTTCGTAATCTTTGACATAATACCGAAGATTTTTTCTGCCTCTCTGAATTATGAGATGCCCCTCGGACTCGAGCATCTCCCGTTGCGCCTCGATACCTCCGGGATATTTTGCATTCAATTCGCCGTCCGCCTTAAGTGTGCGCCAGAACGGAGTCTTGTCCTCCGCGCGTTGACAGCTTGCCCACGCGGCGATCGAAATGAACACCCCCGCCGTGATCGGCTCCGTGAAATCGGCCCCGTTTTGCCGGGCAAAATACTCCCTGATCATGCCTACGGTTATAAGCTTTCCAGGCGGCACCGAGCGCATCACCCTGTCATAATCGATCGGCGGAGCAAAAAACATTCTGCTTCCGCCGTACTTTGCAATGCTTTTTTCATCGGTGATGATCTGAATTTTGGGCATGTCTTTGCTGTCTCTCAGCATTGCGTTGAAATCTTTTTTATCCTCATTTGCCATAAAATCACCTCACTTGATGAAAGTATAACCCACAGATCAAATAAATGCAATGAGACAGTTTAAAAAATCATTCGTCATTCAGATATTTTATAAGCGGCGCCAGATATTTTTTATCGGTCCAGTCGCAGGACTGCCCCACCGCGCTCATGAGCGCCTTCATCCACGACTCGTATGTGTCCGGATCCTTCTTTGCGACGGATTTTTGCAAAAGTCTGCACAACTTTCTGTCAATGAACGTCATGCGGCTCTCATCCCACGCACCGCGTCCGTAAAACAGCGGTATATCCTGCAATGCGCCTGTCATGTTGTGAGCCTTGATCTCACTCAGCGCACTCTCATCATAAGGAGAAGCTCCGACACAAAGCATCGCGATCTTATCTGCACGCAATCTGCCGATGTTCTTCTTCAGAAACTCCAGACCCGCAATGCCGGAGGCATAGATCCCTCCGCATAAAATGACGCTGTCATACGCTGACACGGCTTTTGGATCGGCCTCCGAGGTCTTTACAATGTCATAGCCGGTCATTTCCTTAAGCCATACGGCGTACTTTTCAGCTGCGCCGTACTTGGATTTGTATATAATGACACCCTTTTTCATATCGGCCTCACCCTGCCGCGACATCTTCCAGCATATCGAGAACGGAGGCGGGACTCTCGCATACGGTGAAGCACTCGGCCACATCGGAGCCGATAAAGCCCTTGAAGATGTCGGCGCCGATCACCGCAAGAAGATTATCCCAGAAATTGCACACATTAAAAAGGATGATCGGCTTATCGTGCCGGCCGAGGATCCTGAGCGTGAGTATCTGAAAGAACTCGTCGAGCGTGCCGATCCCGCCCGGAACAATCACAAACGCGTCGGCGAGCTGTTCCATTTTGTCCTTGCGCTCCGACATTGTCTCGGTGTCGATAAGCTCCGTACAGAGCTCAAATACCGGCTCAAGGCTGTGCATGAAGTGAGGCGTGACCCCGATCAGACTGCCGTTTTCCTCCGCAACTCCGCGCGCGGCGGCGCCCATGAGTCCGGTGGAACCCGCGCCGAACACCATCGTATGCCCACGGCGGGCGATCTCGCGTCCGAGCTCGCACACCTGCTCCTTATAGATATCGTCTACCCTTTCGCTTGCCGCTCCGTATAATGTTATTTTCATAGCCATGCTCCTTCTGTATGGTAAGGTTGTGAAAAAGCGCACCGCGGCGCCATGCGGGAATCACTTCTTCTATTATTATAGCAGATATAGCGTGTTTTTGCCTCAAAAAAGTGAAATTTTTTAAGATTATTTGCCGCGCTACTTCACAGCGCTTTACAAATTATTTCGTGTGTGGTATAATATGAGATGTAATGTTATGATAAACTCGAACAACGGAGTGACGGCATGAGACTCGACAAATTCCTTGCAAACACCGGGCGCTTCAGCCGCTCCGAGGCACAGAAGGCGGCGCGCCGCGGCGACGTCACCGTGAACGGCGAGACCGTGCGCGATGCATCGAAGCATATCGACGAGACGGCGGACGCAGTCAGTGTCTGCGGTTTTGTGATCGAGTGGCGGCGCTTCCGGTATGTCATGCTCAACAAGCCCTCCGGATATGTGTCCTCGACCGAGGATGCCGGTCCTACCGTGATGGATCTGCTTCCGGAAGAATACTCGAAGCTCGGACTTGCCCCGTGCGGAAGGCTCGACCGCGACACTGTCGGACTTTTGCTGATAACGAATGACGGCGGCACCGTCCACGAACTCCTTGCCCCAAAGAAGCATGTCGCCAAAAGGTATCGCTACCATCTTACCGAGCCGCTGTCCGACGCGGGAGCCCTTCGCATCCGTGAGGGTATCGACCTCGGGGATTTTGTCACCAAGAAAGCCGAGCTTTATCAGGATGACGACATATCCGGCGAGATCGTGATAACCGAGGGAAAATTTCATCAGATCAAGCGCATGTTCCACGCCGTTGGGACTGAGATTGCACAGCTCGAGCGCGTTGCATTCGGACCGCTTGTGCTCGATCCGGCGCTCGGCCGCGGAGAATGGCGCGAGCTTACCGACGCGGAGATAGCTTCGATAGTAAACAGATAAAGCATATGGAAAGGGAAAATAAAATGGAAACCATGCTAAGCAAATTCGTACATTCCGATATCGGCGTCAGTGAGAACGGACACCTGGCCTTCGCGGGGGCAGACGTCGTCTCGCTTGCCGAAAAATACGGCACGCCGCTCATGCTCCTCGATGAGGATCGCATCCGCGCGCGCATGAGAGAATACATCGAGGTGTGTTCCCGTGAGTTCGGCACAAGCTCCGGGCCGCTCTACGCCTCAAAGGCGCTGTCGTTCAAGGGGATTTTCCGCATCGCCGCCGAGGAGGGAATGCGTATCGATTGCGTCTCCCCGGGCGAGATCGCCGTGGCAAAGGCGGCCGGCTTCCCCATGGAGCGCGCGTATTTCCACGGAAACTGCAAGACCGACGATGATCTTCGCTTTGCGCTTGACGCGGGTGTCGGGCACATTGTTGTCGACAGCAAGGAGGAGGCAGAGGCGCTCTCCGGGTTGTGTGTCGAGCGCGGCACAGTGCAGAAGATTCTCCTTCGCGTGACTCCCGGTATCGATCCTCATACGCATGAGAAGATATCCACCGGCAAGGTCGATTCAAAGTTCGGAACGCCGATCGAGACTGGGCAGGCTCAGCAGCTTATCGCACATATCCTGACTCTGCCGGGCATCGAGCTTCGCGGATATCACTGTCATGTCGGCTCTCAGGTGTTCTCTCCCGAGCCGTTCATGGATGCGGCTCATGTTATGATCACCTTCTCGGCACATATCAAAAAGGCGCTTGGCTTCGAGGCGGCGACCGTCAATCTCGGCGGCGGCATCGGAGTGCGCTATGTGGAGGAGGACCCTACTCCGGACCGTGCGGCCATCGTGACGGAGCTTGCCGCTCACGTGCGCGCCGAGTGTGCGGCGGCCGGAATTGCCGTTCCGGAGATCCTCATCGAGCCCGGACGAAGCATCGTGGCGGACTCCGGAATGACGGTGTACACCGTCGGCTCCGTGAAGGATATCCCCGGCTACAAGAGCTATGTCTCCATTGACGGAGGCATGACGGACAATCCCCGATATGCTCTGTATCAGTCGAAATATTCGATCTACAACGCGGACAGACCGAACGATGAGGCGGACTATGTCTGCACAGTGGCGGGACGGTGCTGCGAAAGCGGAGACCTGATCGGGGAGCGGATGATGCTTCAGCCCGCAGTA
>CAYVUJ010000052.1:0-7814 GCA_964454825.1 uncultured Lachnospiraceae bacterium
TCAGCGGTCTGAAATTCAACAAGGATTTCTTCGCCGGCTATTCACCCGAGCGTATCAATCCTGGTGACAAACTTCACACAGTCGAGAAAATCAAGAAAGTAACATCCGGCTCTACTCCCGAAATCGGTAAACTTGTAAACGATGTCTATTCAAGCGTCATTACTGCCGGCACACATCTTGCACCGACTATCAAGGTTGCAGAAGCTGCAAAAGTTATCGAAAACTCACAGCGCGACATTAACATTGCATTCGTTAACGAACTCTCGAAAATCTTCACACTTATGGGTATCGATACTCAGGACGTCCTCGAAGCAGCATCTACCAAATGGAACTTCCTGCCTTTCAAGCCTGGACTTGTTGGTGGACACTGTATAGGTGTTGATCCTTACTATCTCGCTCAATGTGCTCAGCGCTATGGGTACAATCCCGAAATTATCCTTGCCGGCCGCCGCATGAACGATGGTATGGGAGCATACGTTGCTGATCGCGTCATCAAACTTATGCTTAAGAAAGGTATTCAGGTTCTCGACAGCCACATCATCATATTCGGCTTCACTTTTAAGGAAAACTGCCCAGACGTGCGTAACACCAAGGTTGTTGATATTGTCAAAGCTCTTAAAGAGTATAACCTTAATATTACGATCTTTGATCCTTGGGCAAATCCGGCTGCTGTCAAACACGAATACGACCTTGAAGTTATAAACGATCTCCCAAAAGATGAAAAGTTCGATGCCGCTATTCTTGCTGTCGCACATAAAGAATTCCAAAATATGGATGTTAATTCGGTGCTTAAACCGAAACATGTCGTATTTGACGTGAAAGCGACCCGGGCTCAAAATGAAATAGATGCAAGATTATAATATATAAAATTAATAGATATCCTAATTCGGGGATATCTATTAATTTTACCAAGTTACGCATAATAAAATGTTTGGTATAATAAAAAAGTTTTATTGGAGATTTATAGCGTCTCCAGAAAAATATGCAAGACATATTGGAGTAAATATTGGTACTAATAATTTAATAGGAAAGAATCACTGGTCTTCTGAACCCTATTTAATAACCGTAGGGAGTAATTGTCAATTAACAGATTGTAAAATATTTACGCATGGGGGGGGACAGTGCATACGCGATAAGTATTCAGATTTTGATTGTTTTGGAAAAGTAAAGATAGGGAACTATGTATATATCGGGAGTTCAGCATTGATAATGCCGGGAGTAACAATTGGCAATAATGTTTTGATCGCTGCTGGCAGTGTGGTAACTAAATCGATCCCCGATAATACTGTTGTGGCAGGGAATCCAGCAAAAATAATTTGCTCCACCCAAGACTATTATCAAAAAAATAAAAAGTACAATTTACATAGTAAAGGTTTAAGCTACACTAAGAAAAAAGAGAAAATAATGAATGCGTCTCCAGAGCAGTTGATCAATAAATGAAGAATAAAAGCGCCTATATTTGGGGGATACTTGGTAAAATTGGACCACAAGGGATCAATATTATAATAAATATGATATTGGCTCGATTTTTAACACCTGATGATTTTGGGAAAATAGGCGTTTTAGCTGTTTTTATTACTGTTTCTATGACATTATCAGATTCTGGATTAGGGGGAAGTCTAATAAAAGAAGAAAAAATAACAATCCAAGATTGTAAAACGGTTTTTACATTTAATCTGGTAATTAGCATATTATTTTATATAGTACTATATTTATGCGGGCGGCCTATTCAAAATTTTTATAATATACCTAATTTGGAAAATGTCGTACATTCTCTTGCGATAGTGTTTATTCTTAGTGCAATATGTATTGTTCCTAAGTCTATAATGATACGTAATATGCAATTTAGGGAATTGACAGTAATTTCTATCATATCATACATTATTGGTGGAATAATTGCTCTTATAGGATGTTATTATAATTGGGGTGTATACGCATTGGTTGCGTTTCAGTTATCGATAGTGGGAATAACATCTCTATTGACAAATTATTTTGCAAAATATCGTATTTCAATTGGATTTAGTTATAATTCATTTAAACGATTATTTTCATTTGGTGCATTTACTACATTGTGCAATATAATTGATTCTTGCTATGAAAATATAATGTCAATTCTCTTCGGCAAGTTTGCTGGCGTAAGCATAGTAGGATATTATGAGCAAGCAAAAAAGATTGAAACAGGTTCCTCAAATTCTATAGTATCAACAGTAAATTTAGTATCCTTCCCAATTTTAACAAGATTGCGTGAGGATAAAATAGCTTTTATGATTGAAGCGAATTCTGTTTTTAGGAATTTATTGAAGTTACTTGTCCCTTTATTATGTGTTATTTCTATATATTCTAAAGAAGTAATAACAGTGTTATTTGGTAGGAATTGGATAGATGCAGCTCCGATTTTGAGTATTCTAATGATAAATGGTATAATCTTCTTATGCGAATCGTTAGTTAGAAATAACATAAAATCATTGGGAGCAGTAAAATCGCTTGCATACATTACTATAGTAAAACGTGTATTAGGTATAGGTATAATATTCGGTTTTATTTTTATCTCAGATTTTGCTTTACTTTATGGACTTGTACTAAGCACATTTCTCGGTTTTATAATGAATGTCTATCTCTATTGTAGAATTATAAACTTTTCTATTATAAAACAACTTGGTGTATACCTAAAGTGCCTACTGATTCCTTTATTAGTTAGTGGATTATGCTTTTTAATATACAATTATTCATCCCTTAGTTTACAATATATTATCGTTATAACCACAATTATTTATTCCATATATTATGGATTTTTATATTATAATTTGAAACGAGTTTAGTTATACTCGTTCCTTATTTTACTATGATTTTTTCTGTTGTAGGAATAGTATTTAGTTTAATCCTGTATTTATTCTTTATACTGGGTGTTGAAGATAGTTTCTCAGGAGTATATCCCATTTTTTTAGTATTAATTATAGGATATATTTTGCTTTTTTTCATTTCAGATCGAAAACAGAATTATATAATATCTAACTGGGGCTTAAGACCGACTTACATTTGTTTTATAGGATTGGTTATTGTTAATATTCAATTTTTCTTCGATGAATCTTTTTGCGGGACTAAAATTAAAGACTTTATACCGGTAAGTTGGGCCGATCAATATCTTGATAAATGTTTCTTTGGAGGTTGTTTATTTATTGTATTATTTTTATTATCTAATTATAATACAAAAAAATTCCCTTATGCAAAAAGCGCTTCAACCATATTACCGGTTAAATTATGGACTTATATTCAATTACTATTCTTCATATTATTTGTAATTAATATTGATATAGTATCTTTTCTAACGGGAGCAGTATATAGTGGTTCCGGGGACTCAAATGCAGATGGCGGCCTTTCTTCTTCATTTGAAAGATTTTATGATGCAACGAGTCTTATAACATTGGCACTATATACAAAGAAAATGTCTCAATGGAGCGATGTTTCTATAAAAAAATATATATGTTCGATATCTTTAATATTTTGGGTGCCATTAACTATATATATAGTTTTACGCTTGTTTAGTGGAGATAGAGGACCGGTAATATATACTACTTTATCAATTATTTATTCTTTTACGTTTGTTTCAAAACAATTTATTAATGTAAAATTAGCTATTCTACTGATGACATGTGGAGCATTTGCTGTTACTCTTTTAGGGTATGTCAGAAGTAGATCGACAGATCTATCTTTTACTGAAAAGGTCGAGCAGTCATTAACTAGAATGAGTGAAAAAAAAGATATCGAAATACAGTCATTTTCGCCTTTAACCAAAGAATTAGCATCTAGCATAAGATGTAATTTTGTTGCTGTTCGGGGTATTGAAGAAGGCGAGGCAAATTTATCCTATGGAAAATTTACTGTACTTAGTTCCTTTGCTTCTTTTCCTGGTGCTCGAAAAGAATATTTTAAGCCTATAGGATTATCTGATGAAGACTTTTCGAGTGCTGTTTATTTAACACAGTTATATAACAGAACCAAAAGTTTTACATTTGGCATTGGTTCATCCGTCTTTGCAGAAGCTTATTTAGAATTAAATATTTGGGGTGTTATAATAGTTGCATTGTTATTAGGATATCTTTTTAAATGTATAGATTTAAGTTATTATTATAAGGGCATCCTTTCGGTTGCAATAATTATTATCATAATAAGGTGGTCTGCAATGGCAATCTATGTTTCGCGAGATTCCTTATCTCATTTAGTATCTTATATATTATCAATCTTGATAATATATTGGATAATAAATCCATTCTTAAAGTTTCTTTATAGATTAAAGTTGAAAATTTGATGAAAAAAATTCTTTGTTTTATCGATGAATTAGGTTCGGGAGGAGCGGAACGGCAACTTGTTGGATTGGCTTCAATGTTAAAAAATAAAGGTTATAAGGTAGATGTATATTGCTACCATCCTATATATTTTTATGAACCACTTCTGAAGGAGAATAAGGTAAATTTAATAAAAGAACAAAAACCTCCTAGAAATGAAATACAAAAGCTATTGCGATCTTTTCGCGTTATGAAGAAAGGAAAATATGATTTTATTATTTCCTATTCTCCAGGTTCTTCTCTCGCTGCTTTAATCTGTAAACCATTTCTAAGAAAAACGAAGTTGCTTGTTTCTGATAGGAATATGACGCCAGTACTATCAAAAAAACTAAAGTTGAAATTTAATTTATATAGGCTTGCAGATTATATTGTCCCTAATTCACATACTCAGACTGAGATATTGGCAAAATTTTATCCTTTTATGAAGCCAAAATTGCACACAATTACAAATTTTGTCGATTTAAAAAAATTTCAACCAAGTTTACCTTTATTTAGACGTTGTAATGGTGAACTCAAAATTATTGTGGTAGCGCGTCATGCCGAGGATAAAAATATTTCCAAGTTTATAGAAGCCGTAGTACTGGCAAAAGCTAAGGGTTTAAAATTTTCAGTTAATTGGTATGGGAATTATAATAATAAGATTGGAAAGCGGAATTTAGAATTAATCAAAGAATACTCTGTGGATGATATCATTCATTTCCATCCACCACATAATAATATAAAAGAAATTTATGAGCAAGCAGATGTTTTGTGTCTTCCATCAGTGAGAGAGGGTTTTTCTAATGTTATAGGAGAGGCAATGTGCATGGGTTTACCTGTGATTTGTGGTCGAATATCGGATAATGTAAGGATGGTTGAAGATGGAGTGAACGGTTATTTGTTTGATCCTACAAATCCAAATGATATTGCATCATCAATTGAAAAGATGATTTATATGGACAATCTGTTGCTTACTACTTTTGGAGAAAATAGTTTAAAAAAAGCTCACGAGCTATTATCAGAGAGAATATTTATAGAGAAATATATTAAAATTATTGAGTCTTAATTTATGACTTTATCCGTTTTAATTTCATGTATGTTTCAGACGGATCATACTATAGTTAAGCGAACTAATGTACAAACTGATTGCATTGTTGTTAACCAATGCGACACTGATAAATTTGAAGATTTTTCTTTTATAAATAATAGTGGAAATGAATGTCATGTGAAATTTATTTCTACTACTGAACGAGGTCTCTCTAGAAGTAGAAATATGGCAATAAAATATGCTACCTCTGATGTATGCTTGATCTGTGATGATGACGAAGTATTAGAAGATAATTATGAGGATATTATCCTCAAAGAATACAAAAATAACTATAAAGCAAGTGTTATTATATTAGAAATTCTTAGAGAAGATAAATCACCTATTGGAAAAAGGCGTATGAAGATGGGATTAAAAAAAATATTACAAACATCTTCTGTTCAAATAACTTTTAGACGAAAAGATATTATAACTCATAATATTAAATTTGATGTTCTTTTAGGGAGTGGATCAGGGAATGGAGCCGGCGAAGAGAATAAATTTTTAATGGATGTAAAAAAAAGAGGACTAAAACTTTTCTATTCCCCTGTTCGTATTGGAGGTCTTCTTTCTCATACCTCTTCCCAATGGTTTACAAAATATGACATTAAGTATTTTAAGAATCATGGATGGTCTAGTCGACGCATATTAGGAAGTCTTTTGAGTTTGGTATATATCTTTTACTACGTGCTTAATAAGAGGCCACTATATAAAAATGATATTTCTATTATGCATGCCTTAAAGTATGAATTGTATGGTTGGGCTGAAAATAGAGATAAAGTATTTAATTTATAATGATGCTTTCAGTAATTTGCCCAATATATAACGAGGAGAAGTATATCAGAGGTTGTATTGATTCAATTTTGACGCAGGATTATCCCAAAGATAATCTTGAGGTAATCTTTGCTGACGGAATGAGTACGGATCGCACCCGCGATATTGTTGAAAGATATTCAAAAGAATATCCATGGATTAAGCTGATTGACAACCCGGATCGCATTGTTCCACCTGCGCTGAATAAAGCAATTGAGGCTTCCGCAGGGGATGTGATAATACGCCTGGATGCTCATGCTGAATATCCCACCAATTATTTTTCAGCGTTGACAAAGGCATTAATAGACCTAAATGCTGATAATGTTGGAGCTGTATGTGTTACATTGCCAGCCAAAGATACAGCAACCGCAAGGGCAATCGCTAGTGTATTAAGCTGTAAATTCGGCATGGGGAATTCTGCATTTAGGATAGGTACTAAAGAGGTTTCACAGGTAGACACTGTCCCTTTTGGTTGTTGGCCGCGTAATGTGTTTGACCGAATCGGTTTATTTGATTTAGAGCTGACCCGTAATCAAGATGATGAATTCAACGGTAGGCTAAGAAAGGCTGGAGGAAAGATCTATTTGCTACCCGATATTAAGATAAAGTATTTTGCTCGAGATAAGATCTGGAAGGTGGCAAAAATGTTTTACCAGTATGGCTTATTTAAGCCCCTTGTAAACAAAAAACTCGGGACCGCCGCTACTGTAAGACAGTTCTTTCCGCTTGCTCTTGTCGTAGGTCTTGTATGTGGACTTGTGTTATCATTGGTTTGGCATAAGTTTTCATACATTTATTGTGGTGGTCTACTCTTGTATTTTATTTTGGCTCTAGGGTTTTCTGTAAAATCGAGTCGAAGTATAAAGCAAATATTGATTCAGATGTGGACCTATTTTGTAGTGCATATCAGCTATGGAGTGGGTTACATTGTCGGAATATGGAAAATAATAACAAAAAAATCATTTACGGCAAAAGTTAATAGATAAAAGTATTTATGACTACCAAACGTAACATACCGTTTTCGCCGCCCGATATGACGGAGGCGGAGATTCAGGAGGTGGCCGAGGCACTGCGCTCGGGTTGGATTACCACCGGTCCTAAAACTAAGGAGTTTGAACATCTTATTTCGCTCTGCTGCCAGACGGCGCGCGACGATAAGGACGGCAAGCCGCTGCCGACGACTGTGTGTCTCAATTCGGCGACGGCATGTATGGAGATGGCTCTCCGTGTGCTCGGTATCGGCGAGGGCGACGAGGTGATCGTGCCGGCTTATACATATACGGCTACGGCAAGCTCGGTCTGCCATGTCGGTGCGCATCCGGTGTTGGTTGACTGTGCTCCGGGATCGTTCGAAATGGATTATGATAAACTTGCCGATGCAATTACGGAGCGCACAAAGGCTGTGATGCCGGTCGACCTTGCGGGAATCGTGGCCGATTATGACACGGTTTTTGCTGCCGTGGAGGCGAAGAAGCATCTGTTCCGTACGGCCAATGACATCCAGCGTGCTTACGGTCGTTGCGCAGTTATTTCGGACGCTGCTCATGCGTTCGGGGCGATGTGGCACGGCCGCATGTGCGGCGAGATCGCTGACT
>CAYVUJ010000053.1:0-7811 GCA_964454825.1 uncultured Lachnospiraceae bacterium
TGCATCAAGTCTATCGCAAAGAAACAGCCCGGACTCTTCAAAAGCGGCGATGCCGCCGTCCTCCGGCCCGCGGGAGCGCTCATCCCCGAACACGCGGTAAAGAAGAGCGGCCGTCTCATCGACACTGTCGGTATCAATGGCGACTGTGGGGTACTTTTTCACTCCGGCGTTCATAAGCTTTCCTCCCAGTCCAAAGAAGAACGCGTCCGCGGCTTCGGCGCCCCGATTACCGGTGACGACCGTATTATAGGACGCGCTCTCAACGGTAAGGGCGAAATACGCGTCGAGTGTCCACTTGCCGCTTTGGACGAGCTTATACGGGGATTCAAGACCGAGCTCGGCAATGCGGTCCGCGGCAAAAAACATCCCCCACAGAGAGTATGGCGTATAGGTCATTTCCCCCGCCACGGCATAGCTTTCAAACCCAGCGGAGCCCGCCTCCACCGAGGATGCGTTAAAATACGGGGCGGAGAGGTCGAACTTCGGCAATGACCGGAGATTGAAAAGAAGCCCGGACGCCGCAAACGACGCAACCGAGTTCTGCGGAATCACGAGAATATCGCAAAAATACATCCCCGATTTCACACTCGATGAAAGCTGTGCAAACATCGTGGCCGAATCCGTGGATTCGGTATAGAGCTCCACGCCGAGCTTCTCGCTGACAAGCTCATTGCGCTCGCCGACGGCGCGCGATATGATCTGCGGCGCGCTCTCAACGTCGGAGATCGCCGGGTATGTCGAAGCGATCTTGACCACACCGCCGTTATGATTCGCGTCCTCGATCGCATCGAGATACTGCTTGGCACGCTTGTACGTATCCCTTTCCACCTTCGAGTACGGCTTTGTCGTCTCAGCCTGGCTCTGCTCATCGGGAGTGGTTGCCGCCGGCTCGTCGTTTGAGGGATAATTGATCACTATCATCCCGCAGGATGAGAGCATAGCACTCACAAGAATTGAAGCCACTGCAACAAGGATCGCCTTTTTCACGCTGTCCTCCGAATTTATTCTCAAATTGATTTCATGCGCATCCTCAAAAGAGCGGCGTCATGTTCGGCCGGATACCGAACAAAAACTCTGTGCTCATCCGAAGCACGGCATGCGAAAAAATGCCGCAGACGATGCTTTGGGCTCCGGCTCCGCTGCGAGGCAAAATCTTCCGTATAATATTATACCACGCATATCGGTGAAGTCAATCAAAAAAATGTGAAATTTATGCAATGTGAATAATCCGTTTTCAAAAAGGGTATAATCGGTATCCGAAGAAAAACCGAGAAGTACGGAGGATAAAAGGATGTTCAACATATTCACAGCCAAAAAAGGCAAGCATAACGCCAAGCGCTTCACCGCGAAGTACCGCAGGGCGCTCGTCGCGGCGGCGATCGTGACGTCTGCACTGCTCACGAGCGTTTCGGCGGCGATGATCATGTCCCGGGATACTCTGACGGCAGTAAGCGCCGGCGTGAAAGACGGGGCCGGAAGCACGGCGGCGGAGATCAGCACGTCTGAAAATCACGCGATAGCTATGTGGAGGAGCAAGATTCTCCAAAGCACATTGCAAAACGAGGACAGCGACCGCGCGGCGGAGGTAAGAAGCGAGGATTCGGCGGACATCCGGACACGGAGTGTGGCCGAGCGTCTTTCACGCGCGCTGAGGTCGATAGCAATGTCGCGCGCCGTGAGGGAGGAGCTGTCGGAGCACAGCACGGTCGCATACGCAGACCAGGCGGTTACAGTGTTCACACCAAAGGGGCAGTTCCCGGGGCAGACGCGTCTCGAGGACGGCGTGACGCTCGTCGACGCAATCGCGTTTGCGCGCTTTGTCGGTGATTGCGACATCTCGCGCGACGGCGACACCGTATACATGAAGGGATCGGCATACGATGTGAGCATACCTCTCGGATCGGAATATCTGATCTCATCCGGCCGCGTATTCTGGGCGCGCCGCACTCACACGACCGACGGCGACGTTGTTTTCGTGCCGCTCGATACACTCTCGCGCGCGTTCGGCCTTGACTGCGCAACGGACAGCGAAAGCTATGCCGTCCGTCTGAGCGCATCCGGTGCCGTCATCCCAGGCGAGAGCTTCTACCGTGAGGACGAGGTATACTGGCTCTCCCGGATCATTCAGGCGGAAAGCCGCGGGGAGTGTCTTGCGGGCAAGATCGCCGTCGGAAATGTCGTTCTCAACCGCGTGAGGGACAAGCGCTTCCCGAACACGATCTACGGCGTGATCTTCGACCGCTCCTGCGGCGTGCAGTTCACCCCGAGTGTAAACGGCACGATCCATCTCGAGCCGTCCGAGGAATCGGTGATCGCCGCTAAGATATGTCTCGAGGGATACAGCGTATCAGATGAGATCACCTTCTTTTTCAACCCCGCAATATCGCAGAACACATGGATCAGCGACAACAGACAGTGGGTATGTACCATCGGCAATCATGCTTTTTACTCGTGAGCATAGCGCCGTCCCGGACAAAACCTCCGGGACGGCACTGTTATATGGGAGTTTTTTCAAAAAATCCGGCCAAGGGCCTTGACAAGCCATGCCGTTTCAGTGTATAATAACAATGCTTACGCGCACGATCGGGTTAAACGCCTGAAAATATTATTTAAGAAAAATCAAGGAGGTGCAGATTATGCTCCGTACATATCAGCCTAAAAAGCGTCATCGCAGCAAGGTCCACGGCTTCAGAAAGAGAATGGCAACCGCGGACGGAAGAAAGGTCCTCAAGAGAAGACGTCAGAAGGGCAGAGCCCGTCTCACCCACTGATCGGGAATACGTCGGCCTCCGAACATGCTTACCATGGTATGCGTTTCGGAGGTTTATGCTAATTTTTTGGATGGTGACAGATATGAAACAGCTTGCGATTCGTGAGAATCACCTCTACCGCAAAGCGTATGACCGCGGCTTCAGGGCTTCTCGCGGCGCTGTTTGTGTCTATGTCCTGAAGGACCGTCACGCGCATATTATCCAGAAGGCAAATCCACAGAAGATGAAAATGAACCGCGTTGGCATCTCAGCCTCAAAAAAGATCGGAGGCGCCGTCGCCCGCAATCGCGCAAAACGTGTCGTGCGTGAAGCATACCGCCTTTTGGAGGCACAGTTCTGCCTCAAAAAAGGATGGCTTGTCGTGATTGTCTGCCGCAAGGAGGCGACGGTTCTCAAAATGCAGGACGTAAAACGTGACATGCAGTTCTGTCTCGAAAAAGCGGGACTTATTGCCAACGCAAACAGGCCGGAATGAAATATATCCCGATATTTTTCATAAGGCTCTATCAAAAGTACATATCCCCACTGAAAGGGCACGGATCGTGCCGCTTTACCCCCACATGCTCACAGTACGCACTCGAGGCGTTTCGGGAATGGGGATTTTTTGCGGGAACGGCACTGACATTATGGCGGCTTTTACGGTGTAATCCGTTCGGAAAAGGCGGCTTTGACCCGGTGCCGGAAAGGAAAAGGAATCGCCGCGGCGGTTCCGATGCAGATTAAGGAAATATTTTTATTATGGGTGCTTTACTTCGATTCATCGGAAGAATCCTCGTTTTTTTCGATTCTCTGACGGGCAGTTACATCCTCGCGCTCGCGATTTTTGCCCTCATCATTCAGATCGCACTTCTTCCGTTTGCGATCAAGCAGCAGAAAAACTCGATCAGGCAGGCCAAGCTCGCTCCGAAGCTCGCCGCAATCCGCAAAAAATACGCGGGCAGAGATGATCAAAAGACAAAACAGAAGCTCCAGCAGGAGACGATGGAGCTCTACCAGCAGGAGGGCTTCAATCCCGCAGGCGGATGTCTGCCGCTTCTCATCCAGATGCCGATCATCCTCATTCTCTACCAGGTGATCATCAAGCCGCTTTCCTATGTGGTCGGTCTTTCCGCCGACGCGGTCAGTGCGATCGGTGAAAAGCTCGTATCCCTCGGCTACTATGCCGCCGAGGGCTTTAATGTGGCCAAGATCTCCGAGATCGAGCTTGCAAGCAACATGCAGAAGGCGCTCGCAAATGACGCGGGTGTGTTCGACTCCGTCGCCGAGTTCGCCGGAAAGAATCTGCCGAATCTTAACATCGGCTCTTTCGACCTCGGTGTTGCTCCGAACGCGGCAATACAGGGCGCAAACGGCTCCTGGCAGTGGTCGTGGCTTATTCTGATCCCGATCGTCAGTCTCGCAATGATGTACCTCACGCAGGCTATCACCCGTAAAATGACCTATCAGTCTCCGGAGATGATCGAGCAGCAGAAGAGCCCGTCTATGAGGATCATGAACCTCGCTATGCCGCTCTTCACTGCGTACATCGCGTACATCTGGCCCGCGGCTATCGGTATCTACTGGTTTATCCGCAATGTGTATCAGGTGATCCAACAGGTCATCGTGGCCAAGATCATACCGCTTCCGCAGTTCACTGAGGAGGATTTCAAGGCGGCTGAGCGCGAAATGCGCGGCAAAAATCCGCCGAAAAAGATCGAAAAAAGTCCCAACGCCGGCTCTGCACGCTCGCTCTTCCACATGGATGACGACGACTACGTTCCTCCGGCAAATGACACACCGAAGCAAAGTGATGGAAAGGGCTCAGCCTCGATCGGCGCGGCTCCTCTGAAGGATGCGCAAAAGCGCGATGGCGATGAGTCATCGAATGAGGACGAGTGAGCCCCTACACAGTTCTGAAGGAAGGAATAAAATGATCGATACGAACGACAAATCCGCCCGCACCTTCGAAATAAGTGCGAAAAATTTCGAAGAAGGCAAGGCGCAGGCGGAGGCTGAATACTCAAAAGACGGCGAGGTAAGCTGTTATCTGCTCGAAAAGGAGAAAAAGGGATTTTTCGGTATCGGCGCTACTCCGTGCCGCATCCGTGTGACCGTGACTCCGAGGGTGGACGTTATAAACGAGGTGCTTCGCGCCGACTCCAAAGCCGCGGGGCGTCCAAGCAAGGAAAATGCGCCTCGCGCCCCGAAGGAGCAGACCAGAAAGCCGCAGGGCGGCGCGAAGGAGACTCCGAAGCCCAAGCGTGACAATGCGCCCAAGACACCGAAGGACAGCGTTTCTGCGGACGGTGCTCAGAAGGACAGCGGTGCAGCCAAGGATAACGGCGTACCGAAGGAAAACAGCGCACCTAAGGCTCCGAAGGACAACAGCAAGGATCAGGGCAATCAAAAGAAGTCTCCTAAGGGCGCAAAGCCTGTAAAGGAGTCCGCGAAGGCTCCGAAGAAGGACGACGCGGCCCCGCAGGAGCAAAAGACCGAGGCGCGTCAGCCGAAGGCGAAAAAGGAAGTGCGCCGCGAGCGCGAAAATCTTGTGATCTCGCAGTCCGACATGGACATCGCGCTCGAGTTCATCAACACGTTGCTTAAGAACATGGAATCCGAGGCGAAGGCGGTCCAGGCCGAGGCGCCGGAGGGAGCCGTATTCGAGGGCGTGTATCCGCGTATCGAGATCGTCGGCGACAAGTCCGGCATCCTGATCGGGCATCACGGCGAGACGATGGATGCGATCCAGTTTCTCGCGAATCTGTGTCTGAACAGAAAGACCGGCGTCGGCGGACGCGAGTTCGTCAAGATCGTGGTGGACATCGAAAACTATCGCGAAAAGCGCGAGGAGACGCTGCGCGCGCTTGCACGCCGCATGGCAGCGCGTGCACTCAAGTACAAGCGCAACGTTGTACTCGAGCCGATGAATCCGTACGAGCGGCACATCATCCACGCCGAGCTGCAGGATATGGAGAACATCGACACGCACTCCGTGGGAAGCGATGAGAACCGCAAGGTGGTCATTACCTACGAGGGCGAGGACAAGCAGGAAGGCAAGGGCCGTTCCGGCGGCGGACGCGGCAATCGCGGCAGAGGCGGCTCCGGACGTGGCGAGCGCACAAATCACGGTGATCGCTCCGGCAATCGCGGTGAACGCTCTGAAGAGAAGCGCAGTGCTCAGCCGTCCGGCGAGCGACCGAAGGTAGTCACCCTCATCGATATAAGCGAGGAGGAGAGCGCCGCGATCAAGGAGGCGTACGAGGCATATCAGGAGGAAAAGGCGGGCAAGGAACGTCCGAGGCGCGCCTCCTCCATCGACGAGATCCTCGGCGGCGGTGACGGTTTGTTTTAAGGCAATACCACTTTAAGTGAAAAAAGGGGGAAGCGAATGCTATCCCCCTTTTTTTGTAATCATAACCACCGGAAAAGCCGGTTGTTATGATTACAAGCGGTCTGTAACATTGGGAAATCCTCCAACTGGCGGTACCGCCCAGTCCGAACGAAGCTGCGCCGCCGGACCGACACGAACGATAACTCTCCGACGGACATTCCCGAACTTAACCGACCCAAAACGCACTGCGCCACGCCAAACAGGATCACGCCGTCGCACCACACCGGGCCGGACCAGCCCCCGCTGTCGCGTTCGTCAGTGCTTGCGCCGTCTTTTCCCCTGTCTCGGCGATGCGACCACCGCCCCGGCGAGCACGCACACAACAGGAATCGCGGCGCATATCGCCTTTGGGATCGGCAGACACACCTGCGGGAGCGCGGGGATAAGCGAAACAAGCATCAGCGCCGCCGTGATCGCTGCGCCGAGCGCCGCGCAGACGAGCGGTGAGGCATGGGTGAGCCTCGCGCACGCCGCCCCCGCCGCCACGCTGGACAGCGCGAGCGTGACAAGCCCGAAGAACGGGGCCTTCGCCGCCGGGTCCTCTCCGCGTACTCCGACGGCGGCGAAGATGAGCGCCAGAACAAGCGCCGTCACGAGCGCGACCCCCGTCGCAATCAGCGCTCCGCAAAGCATCGTCCCAAGCGGTGACGCACCGCCGGAAGCATGTGCGCCCGACCTTTCAGCCGAGGCTCGTCTTTTTCTTTTTGATGTCGCCATAAAAAACCTCCGGATATGATCTTAATAAATCATATTCCGGAGGCTTGTGTTTTATGAAAGAATCAGTCCTTTGCGTCCTCTGCGCGCACATCCACACTGCGGATGGCCGAACGCAGAATGCTGAGGCGCGTGCGGTCCTTCGAGGTCTCGATGCTCACGATCTCCTCCTTGATGGAGACGATCCGCCCGACGATGCCGCCGATCGTTGTGATCTCATCCCCGACATTGAGGCTGTTCATCATTTCCTTCTGCTGTTTTTCCTGCTTCTTCTGAGGACGATAGAGGAAGAAATAGAACACCGCCACCATAGCGACAAGCATAATTATCGTTACAATACCGTTACCGCCCGACGCCGCAGCGGCTGCGCTCTCTCCCTCGAGTAAAAGCTGTAAATTCATATAGATTTCCTTTCGTCTCTTGCTTTGTGCTTTTATTATACACAATCCGAAAAGACAATGCAATAGAAAGCGGAAAAAATTCACAAATACCGAAAAAAATGAGCGGCCGGAACAGCTTGTCTTTGTACAATAATTATACCAAATCACTTGACATGCCACCGCTTATGTGATATAATTCATATATACTGAAGCTGTTGTGGTCGAAACGGTATTCTGTTCCAGGACAGGTGCCGCAACAGTAAATCACTAATTCCACCTAATGTAAGGAGAAACGAAATGAAAAAATTTCTGACCGCTTTGCTTGCTGTTGTTATGATCGCAAGCACCGTAAGCATTGCATCATTTGCAGACATCACCCCGATAACAATTAAGGCACCCACCATTTCAGCTACGGCGGGCGCTACTGTAGAAATACCGATCACCGTTGAGAATGTCAGTGCTGACGCCCTCAGAGGCGCTTTGTTCGAGGTCAAGGACGATGGTGGACTCCAGATTACTAAAAAGGCCCTTAAGCCGGGCGGTTCTAAGCAAACGTTCGATGTTGAAGCCGGTACT
>CAYVUJ010000054.1:0-7584 GCA_964454825.1 uncultured Lachnospiraceae bacterium
CAGCGCTCAGCCTCTTCGCGGATAGCATCTGCCGCCTGCTTCTTGGTGCCGACGAACAGAATATTGCCGCCCTCCTGCGCCAGCTCGCGGACGAACATGTAAGCTTCCTCGAACTTTTTGATGGTCTTCTGGAGATCGATGATATAGATGCCGTTTCTCTCCGTGAAGATGTACTCAGCCATCTTAGGGTTCCAGCGGCGGGTGTGGTGTCCGAAGTGAACTCCGGCTTCCAGAAGCTGTTTGATTGTAACGATTGCCATGTTTTTCTCCTAACGGTTTTTCCACCATACGCTTCGGATATCAGCCGAAAACGGCACCGCCTATCCGACTCTGCGTATGTGTGTGATTTATTTTGCATGCTTTTACCGCATACATTTGACATTATACCATAAACTGCCTCTCTTCGCAACCGAAAAGAAGCAGTTTACAAAAAGTTTACAATGTATCGTGTGGCGGAGCGAGGCCGGGACGCTTCGGCGGATATTTCGCTGCATCCATACCACTGTCCACGCTACGCTTTGCTGATGCTTTTAAAAAAAGGGATGCGCCTTTTGCCGTGCTTTTCGCACGGATCGCACCTCGGCTGAGGCGGAGCGATGTCGACGAGGATCGCCCCGTCTCCCACGCGCACGACGGCGCACCACGGTATCACAAGCTCATCCTCCCTTGAAAAGCAGAACATCCCGGATGATGGTGAGACGAGGATGTCAGTGATGCATCCGTTACAGACATCGATGCGAAAGTCGCAGGGGTTCCCGAAGTTCGAAGCATCCCGGACATTGATCACATCCCGCCGCTTCAGTTCGTCTATCGTCATTTCGTTGTCCTCTCGTATCTGAATACAGTATCATACTGTATTTATATGCGCGCTGTGCACGATCGGATTCACGACAGAGCGATTTACATCATGTTTCCACGGCGAAATGGACATTGTCGGTGCCGTTGACGGCCGCGATCGCTTCCTGTGCGCTAAGGTTATTGGGCAGCTTGAGGGTGATCTGTGCGCCGATACCGGCCGGCAGCGGCGACTTTGCCGGGGTGATGACCATGCTCACGATGCAGATGCCGCCGGACTTGATCGCCTCCGCCGTTTCGCTCAGCCTCGATGCGTCGATAAACTCCGCGTAAATGCTGATCTCGCGTGTGCGGCGGGAGATCATGCGGTCGATATTTCCGAGCTTGCCCTCGGTGAACAGCATGAGCACGGTGCAGAGAAGTGCCGCCCCGTAGAAGCCGTAACCGATCGCCAGGCCGAGCGCGCCGGTCGCCCAGACTGATGCGGCGGTGGTGAGTCCGGTGACCGTGGAGTTGCTTCGTACAAGGATCGTGCCTGCGCCGAGAAATCCGATGCCGGATATGACCTGTGCGGCGAGACGGCTAATATCGGCGATGTATGTCTCCGATATATACACCCCTGTCATCGCCGCCATCGCCGCTCCGAGACAGACGAGAATGTGCGTACGAAGCCCCGCCGCCTTGCCGTGACGTTCGCGCTCGATACCGACCGCGCCGCTGAGCAGCACCGCCAGTATAAGTCTGACGGCGGTAGACACGGCGTTGAACTCGTGCAGATAGTCGATCAGTTTTGTCAGCTGTTCCATTTTGTGTTCCTTGAAACGGTGAGATCTGTATACTGCATTGTATTCCGTTCCGGCGCAAACGACAGTCACTCCGGCTCGGGTGTCATTCACCTGCCGCGCTGTCAGGGAGCTTTGTTCTTGTCGTCCGGACTTGCTCCATACGAAAATAGCGCCCCTTGTGTCGATCCGGCTTCCGCCTTGATCTCGCTGTAAATTCGCTCCGCTGTCTCGAAGATACGTCGGCTCTCCGGAGACGTGCATGTCCTCAGCTTACGCTTTCGCGGGAAGCCCCATACATCGAACAGACGCGGCCCGATCCAATCCATGTATCCGCACGGCTCGAATATCCCGCGAAGGATCGACAGGCACGCCTTTCGCGGCTTCATGAAGATCACCTTCATCGGATGCTTGATCAGAGCAAAGATTACCCTCGGATAGTGGGACGTGATCCCTGTGAACGATATCCCCGGATGCGTGATCGCAAGGGAAACGCCGTGCTGTGCGCGAAACAGCTCGTGCAGGGCGAACATCAGATACCGCTTGGAGTTGCCGTAGACTCTCGACGCTCTCTCGCGGGTGCGAAAATCTATGTCGTCGGGGTCGGATCGCGAGTAATTGTGCGCGATGCTCCCGACGGCAATGACGCGCCCGGCGCGCTCCTGGATAAGCGGCAGGAGGGAGCGCGTCATGTAATACGGCGAGACAAAGTTGATCTGGAATACGTTGTCATATCCCGCGTCGGTGATGCAGCGCGGGATCTTGTACGCCCCGGCATTCAGGATCAGAAAATCAATCGGTTCGTGTGCGAGAAGCTCGCACGCGGCCTTGACCGAGGCGATGTCCGCCATGTCTGCCGTGATGCACTTTGTTTCAACATTATATTTCGCCGAAAGCTCGGCGGCATAAGCACCGGAGCGCTCGGGATTTCTGTCGACAAGGATCAGCGATGCGCCGAGTGCGGCGATGTGCTCGCACAGCGCGCGGCCGAGGCCTCCGGTCGTGCCGCTGACGGCGACCGTCTTGCCTGCGAGCGACGAGGTGTTGCGGGCGATCCATTTTGATACTGTCATGATGATGCCTCCTGCCTGCCAATGATATTACAAACCGATTCAGAAAAAGCTCCTTGCGGAGCTTTTTCTGAATTATTTGCCCTGATTTTCACTCAGAACTGCCAAGGTTGGCCCCTCAAAATCGGGATTACCGGGGCCGGGGCAATCAGTCGAGATATCCCTCGAGCCCGTGGATGTCCATCGGCGCCGGACGGTCGTAGGGGGTCGTCAGCGTGACGACCTTCTCCTCGCGGGAGGCGACAAGGTGGCTCTCCATCATCTCAAGGACATGGAGCTGCTGCTGATAGTTGCAGCGGTGCTTTCTGCCTGTCTGAATGGACTTTGCCATGTCCGCAAGGCCGAGTGCGCGGTGGTTTTCGCCGCCGTAGGGGAACATTGAGGGCAGATCCCTTATCTTGCCGCCGTCGCGGCTGTGGATGACCTGGATCGGCCCGTTGAAGCCATTCGGGTCCGGCACCCAGATCATTCCCTCGGTACCGAAGATCATGATCTGCGCGTAATCACGGCCGCTGTAATAAACGTCGAACGACAGCATGGAACGTACGACCGCGCCGCTCTCGAATTTCATCGAGCCTGTGACAAAGGTCTCGATGTTCACCGGGATGTGCTCGCCGTATCTCGGCTGGCTTCCGACAATGCGCTCCTCGTGAGCCTTCGTGGAGAAACCTGCGATCTTCTCACAGCGTCCGAGAAGGGTCGCGAGCGCGGTCATGTAGTACGGCCCCATGTCAAAGAGCGGGCCCGCGCCGGGCTGATAAAATGACCACGGATCCGGATGCCATGCCTCGGGACCGCGGCAGATCATCCGCACATCGCCGCCGAATACCGTACCGATGACGCCCTGATCGATGAGGTGACGGCAGGTCTGGATTCCGGAGCCGAGGCAGGTGTCGGGAGCACCTCCGAGCCAGAGTCCCTTTGATTTTGCAAGCTCAACGAGTTCCTTGCCCTGCTCGACAGTGGTCGCAAGCGGCTTTTCGGAATACACATTCTTGCCGGCCTCGAGCGCGGCCTTGCTGACGGCGTAATGGTTGTACGCCTCGGTGATGTTCAGCACGATGTCGACCTCGGGGTCGGCAAAAAGCTGATACATGTCGTCGTAGATCTTCGGGATGTTGTACTCCGCCTTCGCCTTCTCCGCGCGCTCGCGGATGAGATCGCACACGCCGATGATCTCGATCTCCTTGAACATTTCGGTGCAGTTCTTGAGATAGATACCGCTTATATTACCGACTCCCACGAAGCCGATTTTGATTTTCTCAGACATTTTTCTGTCCTCCGTAAACATTGGTGACAAAATTTTAGCATATTTCATCTGAAAATGCAACGATTTCGGGTGAATTTGTTTGCACAAGAGATGAAATAAAGCGCCCGTTTCCGAATTTTTGTCTCCGGAATGGGCGCTTTTCTTCATTATATGTCTAATTATACACCGGATTTTTGCCCGAAGCGCCCCGCGGTATTCCCGAAACGCCATGGCGTCACGGAGCTGTCATTCGGGGGCCGCGCTGACGGACGAATCCCCCGATATCAGTCGAAGCAGAAATATTTCGGCAGACCGTTTTCATATTCGAGTGCACATTCCCCGCAGATCAGCGGAGCGAGATAGCGGATGCACTCGTCGGTGACGTTGTTTGCATCGGCGTTTATGTACTCGTCCGGCACGAAGCGCACCTGATTCGCGATCTGTGCCACGTCGAGCCCCTTACAGCTCACCGTGTATGGCTCGTCGCTTTCGCGGATGATCGCCATCATGATGCCGCTGGCACCCGCGAGTGCCGCCTCTGCGCCCGCACTGCCGACAGCGATGCTCTCGGCAATATCCGTCCCCGAGGCGATGTGCGCCGCACAGCGCTGGCTGATGTTCAGCTCGACCGAGCGCACCTTGCAGCCGATGCGTTCTTTTATCTCCTGCTCGAGCACCTTGCCGGTCCCCGTCAGAGCGGTGTGCCCGAATACATCGAGCCCGGCACTGCGGCCGATCTCGCAGATGTAGCGCCCGTCGGCATCCCTGATCCCCTCGGAGACCGCCACCACAACGTTCGGCTTTTTCTCAAGCTCACGGCGCACATCGCATATGAAATCCTCTATGTCAAAAGCTCGCTCAGGGAGGTAAATGAGATCAGGCGCGGCAGGGCCGTTCTGTCTCGCCAGAGCGGCGGCAGCAGTCAGCCATCCCGCATCGCGTCCCATGATTTCCACGACCGTTACCGCGGGCACGGTGTAGACCGCACAGTCGAGGCATATCTCCTGAATCGTAGCTGCAACGTACTTTGCAGCCGAGCCGAAGCCGGGAGTGTGGTCGGTTCCGCGCAGATCGTTGTCTATTGTCTTGGGAAGCCCCACGATACGCATTTCATAATCGCATTTCGCCGTATATTGTGACAGCTTTGCGACGGTGTCCATGGAATCATTTCCGCCGATGTAGAAGAAATATCTTATGTCATATTTTTTGAAAAGCCCGATCAGCTTCTCGTAGAAGTCGCTGTCTTTTTCAACGTCCGGCAGCTTTTTGCGACAACTTCCGAGCGCGGCGGCGGGGGTGTTGGACAGCGCCGACAGCTTTTTCTCGCCGTCATCGCCGCCGAAAACGTCGTACAGATCGATCATGCGCTCCTCAAGAAAGCCCTCGATTCCGTTTCTCATTCCGTAAACAGCACTTATCTGCCCGCCCGTGGTGTTTTTTTCAGTGATAAGCGCGCGTATCGCGCCCGCAAGAGTTGCGTTGATGGCGGCGGTTGGTCCGCCTGACTGACCGATGAGCGCCGCACCTTTCAATTTGTTCATTGTATAAACTCCTATCTTTCAAAACGCTGAAAAGCAAATAATGTCGAATCGATTTATATTATTTTACCACATCAGGGCTCGTGTGTCAATCTTGTTTTTGACGTTTGCAACAAAAAGCCCCCGACACATCGTGCCGGGGATTTTTCTGATTCGGGTGTGACGAAGTTAAGCCTCTAACATGCAGAACTTATACTGCGGCGTATTGAATCATTAACTTCATGATCCCGATGATATCCTTCGCGTTGACCTCGCCGTCGTGGTTGACATCAGCAGCAAAAAAGCCATTGCGGGTGAGCTCGGTCTGGCCGAGCATATACTTCATGACTGTAATGATATCCTTTGAATTGACCTTGTGGTCACCGTTTGCATCGCCGTTATAGTACATGGGGAGTTCGATTAACTCATCATCACAGGGCTCCGCTACCTCGTACTTAATAGGCTCTGCTTTCAAAACCATAGGATTCTGCGCAATCCTCTCAAGCGCCTCCTCGAGGGAGATACCGAGCTCGGGCGAGAAGCTTAAGCAACAATTGTTATAATTGATGGAGAGGTCAAGTCTGTGCGGGTTACGCAGATAACCGTTAAGGTCTCTCTCGGCATACTGGCATCTGCCCATGTGTGTTACATAGGACAGCTCAAGCTCCGGGAAATCCTCGACAGTGTATTTATCCTCATAAACACTGCGGCTGTATTGCGCTTTCAGGGTCACCCTAATCTGGTCGGTATAATACTCGACTCCGGGCTCCGGGTACACTATGGTAGCCTCGTCGGGGTCAATGGGAGTCTGAGAGACCTCAAACAGGTCGGGCCAAGCTTCTTTATAACCTCTGAAGAAATCTTCCAGATTGCGATTTTCCCACCGCATTATCATCGGCTCGATTGTTTCCGCCTGTTCTATTGCTTCTCGCCATGTTATTGTTACCGGTACGTTTTTGTTTTTCTCAAAATCGGGTTCAAAATAGATGCAAGGAAAAGCTTCCTTGTTATCCAATACAATATCGGGTATAGTATAACCCTTGTACTGAATCGGCTCTGCGGAGCTTACAGCAACAAGTGCGGGAAGCAGCATTGCGGAAGCTAATATTGCGGATAGTACCTTTTTCATTGTAAAATCTCCTTTCTGTATATTTTGATTTTAGTAGGTCACAACAGTGTTAGAGTCGCCGTCAATATATTTGCCTATTTCAATAATATCATTTGAGTTGACTTTTTTGTCAAAATTGACGTCGGCGGCAAGAATCTGGGCGCTTGTAAAAGTCGCGCTGCCCATCATCTGCTTCATAATCAACTGGACATCGGCATTGGTGATTTTTTGGTCTTGGTTGACATCACCTGCCAGTGCTTTTGTGATTTTGACGGTAGGATATATTCTCTGCGATGAAGCGTTTTGGAATAACGATCCATTGATAGAGAAATACGACGACATGTTAGCTCTAACGCGCGAATTAAATAAAAGGATGCCAAATTCACCCGAATCAGTAATATAATTTTCTGAGGACTTGGATTCAAATTTGAGGAATCCGATTGAGATAACTTTACCTTGTTGCGCTTGTTGACCGTTGCCGTTAAAATCCAGATACCTTTTTATTATATCCCCAAAGAGGAAGTCCTTATAAGGTGTAAGCCCGACATTGTAATTGATGTCCACTTTACCGTATTTGATCGGCTGTGTGACATTGCTGAGGGAAATCTGAACGATATGGGTGCGCTTTTGATTGCCCTTTTCCACATACTCGAGTGCTTTTCTGGCGTTCAGGCGGCCTCCGGTGACAACTTTGCCTTGGAGAGATGCAACCGGGTCGACGGTGTCGAGAATGGCACGCTTTAGTTCTGCTCCTGTTAGATTTGGATTGTACGACAGGAGCAAAGCCGCAACTCCGGCAACCACCGGGGCGGCGATAGAAGTGCCGGATACGGCTTTATAGCCATTGTTTATTACCGTGGTAGCTATATATTTTCCGGGAGCCGCAAGATCAACAGATTTCACTCCCCAATTGTATTCACTACTGAATTCACCGTTCTCATCGGTTGAGGTGACTGAAATGACATTGTTTAAATCATAGTTTGTCGGGTACCATGGCTCGGCGTCGTTATCTTTTCCTTTATTACCGGCGGCACAAACAACAAGCCCATAATATTGCTCCAAT